>NZ_JBHXSC010000039.1:0-68454 GCF_042716505.1 Streptomyces sp. NPDC058674 | reverse complement strand
CCCTTTTGCCCCCCCGCCGGTGGCGTTTTTCTACGGCACCCCCCCGGCGCCCCCCCCCCACCCCCCCGCCCCCGGGGGGGGCGGGCCCCCCCCGGGGGGGGGGGGGCCCCCGGCCCCGGTTCACTCCGCCAGTTGCGCCAGCAGACGCTCCGCGGCGGGCAGGAGCCACTCGGGCACGGCGTCCCCGGGCAGCGAACGCACCTCGTCGAGCAGCATCGAGACGCGCGCGGCCCCCGCTTCGGGGCGGCCCCGCTCCTGCTCGGTCCAGGCCGCGTTGTTCAGGCACTGGAAGCGGTCCCGCAGATGGTCCGGGCCGAGTTCCGCGTAGAGCGCCGAGGCCCGGTCCCACAACTCGATCTCTTCCACCCGCAGGGCTTCGACCCGTGCGTCGCCCAGCCTCTCCCCCACCGCGGAGCCGGCGGCCGGAACGCCGTCCTCCCGGCCACCGCCCCCGCCGTCCTCGTCGCCGTCGTCGGCCCTCGTGTCCGCGGCGACCCGTCGGTCGAGCACCTGTGCCAGCTGGTGCCACGTCTGGGCGAGTTCGGACCGCAGTCCGGGAGCATCCGGCTCCGAGGCCAGGGCTGCCTCCAGCACCTCCGCAGCCTGCTCCATCAGCGCGCGCGCCCCGGCCACCGTCGCGTCGGTGACCTCATCGCGCAGACCCAGCCAGGCCAGCGACCGAAGGGCGCGCACCTCGGAGACGGGTGCGCCCCCGGCCATGCGGTACAGCTCCAGCGTCCGCTCGTAGGCTGCGGTGGCCTCGTGAGCCAACCCCGCGCCGGACAGGGCCTCGGCGGCCGAGTGGGCCAGGTTCGCCTGGGGTCGGGGGTCCTCCCAGCCCTTGGCCGCCTCCGCCGCCAGCAGGTACTGCTCCGCCGCGGGGCGGGGCTCGCCCAGATCGCGCAGCAGGTCGCCCAGGAACTCCCGCGCGAAGACGGCCTGTTCCTCCCCGTGCTCCAGCAGATCGGGCAAGGCCGACTGGAGTACCTCGGCGGCCTCAGCGGCGCGGCCGCCCCGCGCGTACGCCTTGGCCAGCACCAGCCGGGCCTGCGCCCCGCCGTCGGCGGTGAGGCCGGCCCGGTCGAACCAGTGGGCCGCGGTCAGAGCGAGTCCCGCCGCCTCGTCCGCCGCTTCGCCCCGCCGGAGCAGGATGTCCGCGAGGGTCAGCCGGACGGCGCCCTGCGTCTCGGCGTCCGTGACCTCGGCGGCGTGTTCCAGCCCGGACCGGGCGGCCTGCTCCGCCTCCTCGGGCCGGCCCAGCGACATCAGCACCCCGGCCTGCAGGGACAGCGGGTCCACCGCCTGCCAGGGGCGGCCGGCCGCGACCGCCCGCGCGGCGGCCGCCGCAAGCAGTACGACGGCCCCCTCGGGGTCGCCCTGCGACAGGGCCAGCCGGCCCAGCATCTCTTCCGCCTCCGCGACGAGGTCGTCCGCCGTGCCCTCGTGGGCAGCGGCGAAATCGGTCAGTTCCGCGACGATCTCACCGCGGCCGTGCTCGTGCTCGTGGCCATAGCCATGGCCGTCGCCGTCGCCGTGTACGTGCTCCTGCGGTGCCTCGAGCGAGCGCAGGTACGACTCCACGCGGATCCGCGAGAGCTCGACCAGCGCGATCCGGCGCGCGCGCAGCGGGTCGGCGGCGTCGAGCGCCCCGGCTGCCCGCGCCGCCACCCGGAACAGCGTGCGGACCTCCTCGGGCGCAGCCCCGGACTGGGCGGCCACACCGGCCAGCCGCAGTTCGGCCAGCGCGGCCCGCTCCGCCTGACCGAGTGCCCGGTACTGATCCCGCACCGCCTCCAGCAGCCCGGTAGCCGCCTCGGAGCCGCTGCGGGCCGCGGCCAGGGCCCGGTGGTCCGCCAGGTCGGCCGCGACCAGCGGATCGGGATCCGGCTGGGCGTCCAGCCGTACGCCGATCTCGTCCCAGAGCGCGGCCGTACCCGGATGGCCCAGGTCCCGGGCCCGTCGGGCCCGCTCGACGAGCTCGGCGACGTCGGGCGCGGACGCCCCGGCGGCCCCCGCGGGTACGACGGCGAGGGCGTCGGCGGTGGCGGAGTCGGCGGGCTGCGGCAGCGCCTCGCTGCGCACGCCCAGCGGGACCACGGCCGCGAGCGGCTGTAGCCGGACCCTGGCCAGGAACCGGTCCGAGACCCTGGTGGTGCCGTTGCGGGCGTCGAAGCGCCGTGCGATGTCCAGGGAGCCCGCGTACAGCACCTCGTACAGCTCGGAGACGGTGCGGGCGGTGCCTTCGTAGGGCACGGCCGGGCTGCGGCCGTGCCCGAGCTCCTCGAGCCGGCGCAGCAGGACGAGGATGCCGCCGTGGAAGGCGAGCTGGTCGTCGAGGTTGGCGAGCGGGCCGACGTGGCCGGCGTGCTCGGCCAGGATCTCCAGACCGCGGGACTCGTTGCCGGTGAGCGCGCAGAACTCGATGTGCTTGCCGATCGACGGGAGCAGGCTCTCGTTGCCGCGGGCCATGCGGTAGCCGCGCAGGTGGTGCGAGCGGGCCTCGTCCGTCCGGCCGAGGCGCAAGAGGGGGAGCAGCGAGGTGGCGAGGACCCGGTGGGGCTCCTCGGCGCAGGTCAGATCGCCCTCCAGTACGGGCTTCCAGAGCTCCAGGGCCTCGGAGTCGTCGCCGTGCAGGACGGCGTACTCCCCCTGCCCGTTGAGCTCGCAGGCCTGGCAGTCGCTCATGTCGTCGCGCTCGGCCGCCAACCAGCGGCCGAAGGCCCGCTCGGCGCGGTCGTCCTCACCCGTCGCGTCGGCCAGCCACAGCTCGGCTTCGCGCACGGGCCGCTCGCTGTACCCCGCGAGCCGGTACCGGCGCTCCATCTCCTCCAGCCAGCCGACGGCCGATTCCAGCGGGATGCCTGGAGAGTCGGAGATCGCCGTGGCCACCCACTTGAACTGCCAGAACAACGAGTGCGCCTCCCACTCGGAGAAGGCGCCCGGGTCCTTGTCGTACTCCTGGAGCAACCGGGCGAAGGGCACCAGCATCTTCGACGACTCGGAGCTGTAGAGGTAGGCGTTGATCAGGTTGTCCAGGGTCTCGCGGAACAGCGCCCGGTCGCCGGTCGCCTCCGCGGCGCCTGCCAGGGCCTCGGCGTGCGCGTTGCGTGCGGCGCCGTTCGGCGTGTGGCGGTTCTCGGCCAGACCCCGCTCGATCTCTTCGCGGTTGGGCGTCGTCACGTGCGGTCCTCCGGGGCGTCGGTCGGGTGGGTCGCCCATTCCAGGAGCCCGAGGAAGGCCCGGTTGAGCAGGGTGGAGTCGGCGGGCCGCAGCGGACGCTGGGACATCAGCAGGGCCTGGCCGTAGAGGGATTCGACGGCGGTGCCGGTCAGCGCCTCGTCGGGGAGGGCGGAGATCCGCCGGACCAGCGGGTTGTTGTGGTTGAGGACCAGCCGGGCGCGGGGCGCGGAGCCCCGCAGCGCCCCGAGGATGCCGCTCCACAGCGAATCGGCGCTCTCCAGGGCGGCGGTCCGGTCGCGCTCCTGCCGCGCCTGGCGGTCGTCGAGGTAGAGCGCGGGCACGGAGACGGGCTGGAAGGCCCGCAGCACCACATCGCACCCCTGGGGTTCCAGGCGGGTGCGCGCGGTGGCCAGGAAGGGGGCGAGCGCCAGCTCCGCGCCGGTCGGTACCGGATCGAGCCGCTCGGTGACCGCTCCGGCGTCGAGCTCGGCGACCTTGATCTCCGGGCGTACGGAGGGCAGCAGGGCCAGCAGGTCCGCATCGTAGGTGTAGCCGGCGTTGACGATGCCGAGACCGTGGGCCGCGGCGATCGGTGCGATCTGGCGGAACTCCTCGACGGTGCGGGTGAAGTGGACCTCCGTGTGGGCCGCGGTGAACTCCACGAGGCTCATCGAGCCGTCGCTGGTCTCGAACGGCAGCCACGGCAGCATCAGCCCGAACAGTTCCGTGTCGTGCCGGGCCATGGACTTCACGCCGAGGTGGTGGACGCTCAGGAAGGCCGCCAGCCGTTCCGGATCACTCGCCGCCAGCTCGGCGAGCCAGCCGCGGATGCGGGTGCCGAGGGCGTCCCGGACGGCGGACAGGGTCTCGTCGTCGTAGAGGTTCTCGCGGGAGGCGGTGGGCCGGAGCGTGTCCGTGTCGAGGACGGCGCGGACGAAGAACGCCCAGTCCGGCAGCAGGTTGTCCGCCCGGTCCGTCAGCAACATGCCCTTGAGGTGGACGCGGTGGCCGACCCGGTGGGCGGGGCTGGTGGCTTCGGGCAGGACGTACGCCACTCCGCGTACGCCCGCCACCGGCAGGTCGAGGTCGATGGTGTCGAGCGGGGTGAAGCCGAAGAGCTGGGAGCAGTGCCCGGCCAGCGCGGTGCGGCGCGCGGTGGGGGTGGGGAAGGGGCGGTCCCACACGGCGGGCCGGTCGGTGACCGGGCACGGCTCGCCGCCCCGACCGTCGTCGAAGGTGACGTCGTAGGGCAGCAGGGAGCCGTAGTCGCGGGCCAACTCTTCGACCTTGGACGGGACGGTCCATTCGGCGGCGCCGGCGCGGGCCTCCAGGACGACGGTGGTGCCCGGCTCGCGGCGCGCGTCGTGCGGGAGTTCGCGGACGGTGTAGGAGCCGTCGTCCGTGGCCAGCCATTCGACGGGTGCGGCCAGGGGGTCGCGGGCGGATCGGGTGACGACGCGGATCTGGCGGGCCACGACGAAGCAGGCGAGCAGGCCGATGCCGAACTGGCCGAGGAATTCGCGGCGAGTGGCCTCCAGACCGTGTTCGCCGCCGCGCTTGGAGCTGCGGCCGATGGTGGCGAGGAGGGAGTGCGCCTCGTCGGCGGTGAGGCCGATGCCGCTGTCCTCGATCGTCACCCGTCCGTCCGCCGCCGACAGCCGGATGCGGACCTCCGCCGCCGGATCGAGGGCGTGGCGTGCGGTGACCGCGTCCACGGCGTTCTGCAGCAGCTCGCGCACGTAGACGCGCGGGCTGGAGTACAGGTGGTGGGAGAGGAGGTCGACCAGGCCGCGGAGATCGACCTGGAAGCTGTGGGGCGCCGGCGCCGGCGCGGGCGAGGGCGCGGATGCGGATGGGGATCCGGACGGGGGTGTGGACGGGGACGTGGACGTCATAAGGCGTCACCTCGCGTGCAATCAGGGGTGGTTCGGTGATCGCGAGGTTCCCCCCTCACGGATACCGGAGTGGGAACAGAGTAGGGGGATGATCTGACAATCCCAGAGTGAATTCCCCGCTACTGGAAGCGCAGGAACCCCGGTGGTACCGCGTCCACCAGCCATACGCCGTTGGCACTGACCCGGAAGACGTGCCCGGCCTCGCGCATGGCCCCCGCGTCCACGGCGAGGACGACGGGCCGCCCGCGCCGTGCGCCGACCCGGGTGGCGGTCTCCCGGTCGGGAGAGAGGTGGACGTGGTGGCGCGCCATGGGCCGCAGCCCCTCGGCGCGGATCGCGTCCAGGGCTGGGGCCACGGTGCCGTGGTAGAGGTACGCGGGCGGCTCCGCCTCCGGCAGATCCAGGTCCACGGCGACGGTGTGGCCCTGGCTGGCCCGGATGCGGGCGCCCTCGACGGCGAACCGCTGCTTGTCGTTGGCGGCCACGACGTGGTCGAGCTCGGCGCGGGTGACGGGGAAACCGTGGTCGGCCGCCGCCCGCAGCAGCGCGTCGATCTCCACCCACCCGTGGGGGTCGAGCACCAGTCCGATGCGTTCCGGCTGATGCCGCAGGTGCTTCGAGAGGTACTTGGACACCTTCACGGTGCGTCTGTCGTCCATGACCCCAGGGTGCCCGGTCGCGCGGCCCCGCGGCAGGGATTTTCCGGGTGCCCGAGCGCGTGGACAGCCCCTACCGTCATTCCAAGATACGGAATAGATTTTCCGCTGCCACTTCCGTTCAGGGGGAGAAACCATGACAGCACGCGCCTCTCTGCCACGTCGTGCGGCGACCGAGCTCACCGGCACCGCCGCTCTGCTGGTGGTCGTGATCGGCTCCGGGATCCAGGCCGCCGAGCTCAGCCGCGACACGGGAGTCGCCCTCATCGCGAACTCGCTCGCCTCGGCCGTCGGGCTGGGGCTGATCATCGTCCTCCTCGGACCGGTGTCCGGGGCCCACCTCAACCCCGTGGTCACGCTGATGTCCTGGTGGGCCCGGCGCACCGGCGGGGAAGGGGTCGGCGGGCGGGAGGCGCTCCTCTACGCGGCGGCGCAGACCGCCGGAGCCGTCGCCGGCGCCGTGCTCGCGGAGGTCATGTTCGGCCGGACCCCGGGTGCCTTCGCCACCCAGGTCCGCGACGGGGGCCATCTGCTGGTCGGCGAGGTGGTGGCCACCGCGGGGCTCGTCCTCGTGATCCAGGGCCTCGAGCGGACGGGTCGCCCGAAGCTGATACCGGCCGCCGTCGCCGCCTACATCGCCGCCGCGATCTGGTTCACCTCCTCCGGCTCCTTCGCCAACCCGGCCGGCACCGTCGGCCGCAGCTTCAGCGACTCCTTCACGGGCATCGCCCCGCAGTCGCTGCCCGGGTTCGTCCTCGCCCAGCTGCTCGGCGCAGTCCTCGGTTTGGCCCTGGCGGGCCTGCTGTACGGGAGCACCCGGGCTCCCCTGCCGGTCGCGCCGGCGGAGGTGGCGCCGGGCATTCCCGTGGCGGCCGTGGCGGTGCCGGCAGCGGCGGCTCCGGTGGACGTGGAGGTCGTGGCGGGGGCCCTGTCCGAGACCGGACCGACGGAGGGTACGGCCACCGCCAAGGAGGCGTACGACACCATCGGTTGAGGGCCTCCGCGTCAGCCCGGCCGGCTCCTCGGCCGCTCCTCGACCGGTTCCTCGACTCGCTCCTCGACCGGTTCCCCGGCCCGTTGTTGGCCGGATTCTCGACCGGTTCTCCAGCGGGAGCCCCCGTTGCCCACAGGCGAAGGAGGGTTGTCCACAGCTGGTTGGGGCGGTTTTGACGGCAAACGAGCGATCCGCCCTGTGGATCGACGGGCCGGGGCTGTACCCGGTGCTAATGCTCTCTGCGGCGCGCCAGTTCGTCCATCGTCCGGGCCTGGAGCTCCCGCTCGGTCGCGGCCCGGACGAACTCCGCCACGTGGTCGGGCCCCACCAGCTCCTGGACCGCCCGCACGGTCTGGGCCGGGAGGGCCACCGGCGACGGCCCGGCCGGCTGTGGCGACCCGGCCGCTCCCAGGTGCTGCTGGAGGTGCCGGGTCGCGAACAGCCGCATCGCCCGTGCCAGCTCGGCGTCCACGGTCTGCTGGGCCAGCGGCCGCAGCCGCCGCACCATGGTCGCCGCCTCCGCCGCATCGGCGTCGGTCGGCGGCACGTGGCCGAGGTAGCGCGCGAAGACGTGCTCGGTGGTGAACTCCAGGAAGCGCGAGGCGATGTGCTCCACCTGCCCCCGGAGCTCCCGTAGGTGACCCGTGATCGCCGACAGCGGCACCCCGGCCGCGTACAGCTCGGCGGCCACCGCCAGCTCCTGCGGCGAGGGCACCAGGAACTGGTCCGGCCGTCCCGGGATCCGCTCCAGCACCCCGAGCTCGCAGGCTTCGCCCACCGCGTCGTCGTCGGGCCTGCCGCCGAACCGTTCGTTCAGCTCCTCCCGGGAGATCCAGGCCGCCTCCTCGTCGGTCCACGGCCCGTGCACCTCGGCGACCAGCCCCAGTACGCCGCCCAATCCGCGGCCGGCGTCCCAGGCCTCCAGGAGCTCCTTGATCGAGGCCAGGGTGTAGCCGCGGTCCAGCAGGTCCGCGATCTGCCGCAAGCGCGCCAGGTGCGTGTCCCGGTAGACGTTGGAGCGGCCCCGGCGCTCCGGCTTCGGCAGGAGGCCGCGGTCCTGGTACGCCCGGATCGTGCGCACCGTTGCCCCGCTCCGGTGCGCCAGATCCTCGATCCGGTACTCGGCTACCGCCTGATCGGACAATCCCGGCTCCCTACGACATCGCGGCTCGGCCGACCGCGCCCGCCGCGGCCCGGGCGGCGGGCGAGGCCGCAAGGTACTCCGCCGCCCTGCGCAGCGAGCCCTCCTGCGAGGGATGGTACGACCGCCGGAAGGAGCGGGGTACGGCCGTGCCGAGCTCTCTGCACGTCGGCAGCAGCCCTTGGCCACCGCCCGGTTGTGCTCGCGGAGCGAATGCCGGGTATCCAGTGCAGCGGGGTGGCCTCCAGTCGAGGGCCACCCGGCGCGGGACGATCGGGTGCGGGCTCACAGCGGTGGGTCCAGCTTCGCGATGGCCCGCAGGGTGCGCGGGGCGAAGCGGGACATCCACAGGGCGCCCTTGGACTCGGGGGTCACCGGCACCACGGCCTCGTTGCGCACCACGGCCCGCAGGATCGCCTCGGCGACCTTCTCCGGCGGGAAGTTGCGCAGTCCGTACAGCCGTGAGGACCGTTCCTGGCGGCGCTTCTCCTCGGCCTGGTCCACCCCGGCGAAGCGCGAGGTGGCGGTGATGTTGGTGTTGACGATGCCGGGGCAGATGGCCGAGACGCCGATCGACTTCGACGCCAGTTCCGCGCGCAGGCACTCCGACAGCATCAGCACGGCGGCCTTCGAGGTGCTGTACGCGGGCAGGGTCTTGGAGGGGAGGTAGGCGGCGGCGGAGGCGGTGTTGACGATGTGGCCGCCCTGGCCGCGCTCGGCCATCTGCCGGCCGAATATCCGGCAGCCGTGGATCACGCCCCACAGATTGACGTCGAGGACCTTCTTCCAGTCCTCGGCGCTGGTGTCGAGGAAGGCACCGGACAGCCCGATGCCGGCGTTGTTGACCAGGACGTCCACGATCCCGTACTCGGCGGCGACCTTCGCCGCGAGCTTCTCCATCGCCTGTTCGTCGCTGACGTCCACGCATTCGCCCCAGGCCTCGGGAGCCCCGACGAGGCGGGCCATCTCCGCCGTGCGCGCCGCGCCCTCGCCGTCCCGGTCCACGGCCACGACCCGCGCCCCGGCCTCGGCGAACGCGAAGGCGGTGGCCCGGCCGATGCCGCTGGCCGCTCCGGTGACCAGGACGAGCTGCCCGCCGAAACGGTCCGCGTGCCGGCCCGGAGCCTTCCGCTCCGGTGCCCGCGCGGCCGGCTCCTCCCGGGCGGTGACGAACTCGGTGATCCAGGCGGCGAGCTGGTCGGGCCGGGTCCGGGGCACCCAGTGCTTGGCGGGCAGGGTCCGCCGCACCAGGTCCGGGGCCCACCGCTCCAGGTCGTCGTAGAGCCGCTCGGACAGGAAGGCGTCACCGGTCGGGGTGATCAGCTGGACCGGTACGTGCGCGTAGGCGTCGGGGCGGGGCCGGCGAAGACGGGGGCGTACGTTGTCGCGGTAGAGCCAGGCCCCGTGCGCGGCGTCCGAGGGGAGCGAGGCCGTCGGGTAGGCGCCGGCCGGAACCTTCTCGACGCGCTGGAGGATGGTTGGCCAGCGTTTGCCGAGGGGCCCGCGCCAGGCGAGCTCGGGCAGCACGGGGGTGTGCAGCATGTACACGTACCAGGACTTGGCGCCCTGGCCGAGCAGCTGCGCGGCCCGGCGCGGGGTCGGTCGCGACAGCCGCTTCTTGATCCAGTGGCCGAAGTGGTCCAGGGAGGGGCCCGACATCGTGGTGAAGGAGGCCAGCCGCCCCTCGGTGCGGGCGACCGTCGCGAACTCCCAGCCCTGGACGGAGCCCCAGTCGTGGCCGACCAGGTGGACCGGACGGTCGGGGCTGACCGCGTCCGCCACGGCGAGGAAGTCGTCGGTCAGCTTCTCCAGGGTGAAACCGCCGCGCAGCGGCTGCGGCGCGGTCGAGCGCCCGTGGCCGCGTACGTCGTAGAGCACCACATGGAAGCGCGCGGCCAGCCGCTCGGCCACCTCCGACCAGACCTCCTTGCTGTCCGGGTACCCGTGCACCAGCAGTACGGTCGGCCGGTCCGCCTCGCCGAGCTCGGCGACGCACAACTCGACCCCGCCGGTGCTCACCCAGCGCTCCCGGGCCCCCGCGAGCAACGGGGCGCCCTCCGGCCGCGCCCCGCCGGCCCGGCCTGCCCCACCCGCGGAGTCCGTCCCGCTCGTCCCGCTCATGCCGCCTCCTCCTCAGCCCAGCGCCGCACGTGCGGCAGATCCTCGTCCAGCCAGAAGGCGCTCTCCTCGGGGTCCCGGGAGTCGGTGACGACCAGGATCTCCTCGAACTTCGCGCCGGTGCCCCGGAAGCCCAGGTGGGGCTCCACCGCCCACAGCCCGGGCTGCGGCGGGTGGTCGGAGAAGCGGTACGGACTCCACAGCGGGGACCAGCCCTCACGGTGCCCGTGCAGGACGTCGGCCGCCAGCCCCTTGAGGGACTGGGTGCCGAATCCGAAGGCGGTGGGCGACCAGCGCCGCTCCTTGACCCGGTCGATCTTGTGCGCGATCACTCCGAAGGGGTAGGCGCGGTGCCGGTTGGCGTATCCCTGCCGGGTCATCAGCCGTTCGACGTTCTCGTATATCTCGCGCAGGGAGCGGCGCTCGCGCACCTGCTCCAGGAGCAACACGCGGTGTGCCCGGAGATCGGACATGAGCCGGTCCTGGACCGGATTGAGCCCCAGGCTGCCGGAGTAGCCGATGTCGGCCGAGTACCCCTTGAAGACCGGCGCCATGTCGAGGATGAACGGCATCCCCGGCTCCAGCTTCCGGTTCGTCGGGAAGAACTGCAGCGGGACCCTGAAGCCGGCGAAGGCGGTGCGGTCCCCGAACCAGGCGAAGGGCAGGTGGAACCAGTCCCGGACGCCCCGCTCACGCAGCCACTCGCGCTGCATCCGCGCGGCCTCCCGCTCGGTCACTCCGGGCCGCAGCTGGGCCGCGACGGCCTCCGCGCACGCGTAGGAGAGCCGTTGCACCTCTCTGAACCCGCTGAGTTCCGCGGTGCGTTGCGCGGTGCGTTGCTTGGTGTCCCCAGCCATACCAGCATCCGTCCCTGTAGCCCTACGCGCCCATAACCTGACACTGATGAATGTGACAATGACCGGAGATCACGTCAAGGGCCCTGCACGGACCTGTGGACGAACTTGTCCGGGTCACATCAGCCTCCAGTACCGGCGCATACGCCGGAAGGCGGAGACGCGATCCAGCAAAAGGTCTGACGATTCGCGGCACGCACGCCACTAACGTCGAACCCGTGACTGTCATCGCGACCGAAAGCCTGAGCAAGCGGTACCCCCGAGTAACCGCCCTCGACCGGCTCTCCTTGGACATCGGGCCTGGTGTGACCGGCCTCGTGGGTGCCAACGGAGCCGGCAAGTCCACGCTGATCAAAATTCTGCTGGGACTGTCCCCCGCCACCGAGGGCAGCGCCGCCGTGCTCGGCCTCGACGTCACCACGCATGGCAGTGCCATCCGTGAACGCGTCGGCTACATGCCCGAGCACGACTGCCTGCCACCCGACGTCTCGGCCACCGAGTTCGTCGTCCACATGGCGCGCATGTCCGGGCTCCCCCCGACCGCGGCCCGTGAGCGCACCGCCGACACCCTGCGCCACGTGGGCCTGTACGAGGAGCGGTACCGCCCCATCGGCGGCTACTCCACCGGCATGAAGCAGCGCGTCAAACTGGCGCAGGCGCTCGTCCACGACCCCCAGCTGGTCCTCCTCGACGAGCCCACCAACGGCCTCGACCCGGTCGGCCGCGACGAGATGCTCGGCCTGATCCGCCGCGTCTACACCGACTTCGGCATCTCCGTCCTGGTCACCTCCCACCTCCTCGGAGAGCTGGAGCGGACCTGCGACCACGTCGTGGTCGTGGACGGCGGCAAGCTGCTGCGCTCCAGCTCCACCAGCGACTTCATGCAGAGCACCGCGACCCTCGCGGTCGAGGTCACCGACTCTGACGAGCACCCGGACGGCACCGCCGCCCTGCGCAAGGCGCTCACCGGCGCGGGCGTCACCCTCCACGCCGGCGAGGAGCAGGGCCTGCCGGGCGCCGGCCACATCCTGATCGTGGAGGCCGCCGGCGACGAGACCTACGACACGGTCCGCGACACTGTCGCCGACCTGGGTCTCGGCTTGGTCCGCATGGAGCAGCGCCGCCACCACATCGCGGAGGTCTTCCGCGACAACGACCAGCCCTCGTACACCCCCCAGCAGAAGGGAGCCGGTTCCGATGGCGCCTGACACCTCGACCCAGATCCACAACATCGGCTACCGGTCCTACGACGGGGCCCGCCTCGGCCGCGCCTACGCCCGCAAGTCGCTGTTCTCGCAGTCCCTGCGCGGCGCCTACGGGCTCGGCCGCTCCGCCAAGTCCAAGGTCCTCCCGATGATCCTCTTCGCGGTGATGTGCGTTCCCGCGCTGATCATCGTCGCGGTGGCCATCGCCGTCCCCGGCACCACCGACCTTCCGATCAAGTACACGACGTACGCCCTGACCACCCAGGTGGTCATCGGCCTCTACCTCGCCTCCCAGGCACCCCAGTCGGTCTCCCGGGACCTGCGCTTCAAGACCGTGCCGCTCTACTTCTCCCGGCCCATCGAGCGGGTCGACTACGTCGTGGCCAAGTACGCCGCCATGGCCTCGGCCCTGTTCATCCTGACCGCCACACCGCTGCTGATCATGTGGATCGGCTCGCTGCTGGCGAAGTTCGACTTCGCCGACCAGACCAAGGGATTCGGACAGGGACTGGTGTCGGTACTCCTGCTGTCGCTGCTCTTCTCCGGCCTCGGCCTGGTCATGGCCGCGCTCACCCCGCGCCGCGGGTTCGGTGTCGCCGCCATCATCGCCGTGCTCCTGATCCCCTACGGCGCGGTGACCGCCGTCCAGGGCATCGCCTACAACACGGGCAACGCGGGGGCCATCGACTGGATGGGCCTGTTCTCCCCGATCACCCTGATCGACGGCGTCCAGACGGCGTTCCTCGGCGCGACCTCCGCCTTCCCCGGCGGCGAGGGCCCCGCGGCCGGCACCGGCTTCGTCTACCTGCTCGTCGCCCTCGGCCTCATCGCCGGCTCCTACGCCGCCCTGATGGCCCGCTACCGGAAGGCCGGGCTGTGACCATCATCGACATCGACCACACCTCCCGCTGGTTCGGGAACGTCGTCGCCGTCAACGACGTGACCATGCGCATCGGCCCCGGCGTCACCGGGCTGCTGGGCCCCAACGGCGCGGGCAAGTCCACGCTCATCAACATGATGGGCGGCTTCCTGGCCCCCTCCACCGGCACCGTGACCCTCGACGGCACGCCGATCTGGCGCAACGAGCAGGTCTACAAGCAGATCGGCGTCGTGCCCGAGCGCGAGGCCATGTACGACTTCCTCACCGGCCGCGAGTTCGTCGTCGCCAACGCGGAGCTGCACGGACTCGACGACGCGGCCGCCCAGCGGGCCCTGGCCACCGTCGAGATGGAGTACGCCCAGGACCGCAAGATCTCCACGTACTCCAAGGGCATGCGCCAGCGCGTGAAGATGGCCTCGGCCCTGGTCCACGACCCCTCCGTACTGCTCCTCGACGAGCCGTTCAACGGGATGGACCCCCGACAGCGCATGCAGCTCATGGAGCTGCTCCGGCGGATGGGCGACGCCGGCCGCACCGTGCTCTTCTCCTCCCACATCCTGGAGGAGGTCGAGCAGCTGGCCTCGCACATCGAGGTGGTCGTCGCCGGCCGGCACGCCGCCTCGGGGGACTTCCGCAAGATCCGCCGCCTCATGACGGACCGCCCCCACCGCTACCTCGTCCGCTCCTCCGACGACCGGGTCCTCGCCGCGGCCCTGATCGCCGACCCGTCGACGGCCGGCATCGAGGTCGACCTGAAGGAGGGCGCCCTGCGCATCCAGGCCGTCGACTTCGGGCGCTTCACCGAGCTGCTGCCGCGGGTCGCCCGCGCGCACGGCATCCGGCTCCTGACGGTCTCGCCCTCCGACGAGTCCCTCGAGTCGGTCTTCTCCTACCTCGTCGCGGCCTGAAGGAGCTGGCACCATGTACAACCCCACCGTTGCCCGGCTCACCTACCGGGCCCTGCTCGGCCGCCGCCGGGCGCTGATCCTCTTCCTGCTGCCGGCCCTGCTGATCCTCATCGCCGTCGCCGTCCGCATGCTCACCGGCGTGGACGACAAGGTCGCCGCGGACCTGCTCGGCGGCTTCGCCCTCGCGACGATGGTGCCGCTGATCGGCGTCATCGCCGGCACGGGTGCCATCGGCCCGGAGATCGACGACGGATCCATCGTCTACCTGCTCTCCAAGCCCGTGAAGCGCCCGACGATCATCATGACCAAGCTGATCGTCGCCATCGCCGTCACCATGGCCTTCTCCGCGATCCCCACCCTGATCGCCGGCTTCATCCTCAACGGCAACGGCCAGCAGATCGCCGTGGCCTACACGGTCGCCGCCCTGGTCGCCTCGATCGCCTACAGCGCGCTCTTCCTGCTGCTGGGCACCGTCAGCCGGCACGCGGTCGTCTTCGGCCTCGTCTACGCCCTGATCTGGGAGTCGCTCTTCGGCAGCCTGGTCTCCGGCGCCAAGACCCTCAGCGTCCAGCAGTGGGCCCTGTCCCTCGCCGAGCGGGTCGCCGGCGAGGGATACGTCGACGCGACCGTCGGACTGACCACGTCGGTCGTCCTGCTCGCCGCGGTCACCGTCGGCGCGACCGTCTACGCGGGCCAGAAGCTGCGCCGCCTCAGCCTGGCCGGGGAGGAGTAGGACCGGCCTCGCGGCACACCGCTCCACCCCGTGCCCCGGCCGGCCCACCGGCCGGGCGGGGCACGGGTGCGCGCGGCATCATCGGCGCATGACGGAGCTCGCCCGCCACGTTGTTTCACGTGAAACGACGCCCGTGTTTCACGTGAAACGCCGCTAGTCGGCCCATGCCGGAAAAATCGCTGGTACGGGGATGCGCTCGGGGGCAGAGTGAGTCGTGCGGGGAGCAACAAAAGGTCCGGGGCAGCCACTTCGAGCGCGCCTTCGGCGCGGGCTGCCCCGGACCTCTCGTACGCCGCGCGGCTCAGGCGGCGCCCAGCAGGCGCTCCAGCACCACGGCGATGCCGTCCTCCTCGTTGGAGGTCGTCACCTCGTCGGCCACCGTCTTGAGCTCCGCGTGGGCATTGGCCATGGCGACCCCGTGCGCGGCCCAGCCGAACATCGGGATGTCGTTGGGCATGTCGCCGAAGGCGATGGTCTCCGCCGCCTTCACGCCCAGCCGGCGCGCCGCCAGCGACAGGCCGGTGGCCTTGCTCAGCCCGAGCGGCAGGATCTCCACGACGCCCGGGCCCGCCATGACGATGTCGACCAGGCTGCCCACGATCTGGCGGGCCGCCTTGACCAGCGCGTCGTCGTCCAGCCCCGGGTGCTGGATGTAGAGCTTGTTCAGGGGCGCGGTCCAGACCTCGGTGGTGTCCTCCAGGTAGATGGCCGGAAGGCCTTCCTGCACCTGGTAGCCGGGACCGAACAGCACTTCGCCGTCCACTCCGTCCCGGCTGGCGGCCAGCGCGAGCGGACCGATCTCGGCCTCCATCTTCGACAGCGCGAGGCCGGCCAGCTGCCGGTCCAGCGTCACCGAGGTCAGCAGCCGGTGCGCACCCGCGTCGTAGACCTGGGCCCCCTGCCCGCACACGGCGATCCCCTGGTATCCGAGGTCGTCGAGTACGTGCCGGGTCCAGGGCACCGCCCGGCCGGTGACGATGATGTGCGCGGCGCCCGCCGCGGTGGCCGCGACGAGTGCCTCACGGGTGCGTTCCGAGACGGTGTCGTCGCCGCGCAGCAGCGTGCCGTCGAGGTCGGTCGCGACGAGCTTGTACGGGAACGGGGCCGGGCTCACTTGGTGATCGGCTCCAGGAATTCGCGGCCGCCGAGGTAGGGGCGGAGCACCTGGGGCACCCGGACCGAACCGTCGGCCTGCTGGTGGTTCTCCAGGATCGCCACGATGGTGCGCGGTACGGCGCACAGGGTGCCGTTCAGGGTCGACAGCGGCTGGGTCTTCTTGCCGTCGCGGTAGCGGATGGACAGGCGGCGGGCCTGGAATCCGTTGCAGTTCGAGGCAGAGGTCAGCTCGCGGTACTTGCCCTGGGTCGGGATCCACGCCTCGCAGTCGAACTTGCGCGAGGCGGAGGCACCCAGGTCACCGGTGGCGACGTCGATCACCTGGAAGGGCAGCTCCAGGCTGGTCAGCCACTGCTTCTCCCATTCCAGGAGCCGCTGGTGCTCGGCCTCGGCCTCCTCCGGCGCGACGTACGAGAACATCTCGACCTTGTCGAACTGGTGGACGCGGAAGATGCCGCGGGTGTCCTTGCCGTACGTTCCGGCCTCGCGGCGGAAGCACGGGGAGAAACCGGCGTACCGCAGCGGCAGCTTGTCCGCCTCGATGATCTCGTCCATGTGGTAGGCCGCGAGGGGGACCTCGGAGGTGCCGACCAGGTAGTAGTCGTCCTTCTCCAGGTGGTACACGTTCTCCGCGGCCTGGCCGAGGAAACCGGTGCCCTCCATGGCCCGAGGACGGACCAGGGCCGGGGTCAGCATGGGGATGAAGCCGGCCTCGGTGGCCTGAGCGATGGCGGCGTTGACCAGCGCCAGCTCCAGCAGGGCGCCCACACCGGTCAGGTAGTAGAAGCGGGACCCGGACACCTTGGCGCCGCGCTCGACGTCGATGGCGCCCAGCGACTCGCCGAGCTCCAGGTGGTCCTTGGCCTCGAAACCCTCGGCCGCGAAGTCGCGGATGGTCCCGTGGGTCTCGAGGACGGTGAAGTCCTCCTCGCCGCCGACCGGGACGTCCTCGTGGACGATGTTCCCGAGCTGGAGGAGGAGCTGTTTGGCAGCCTCGTCGGCCTCGTTCTGCTCGGCCTCGGCGGCCTTGACGTCCTGCTTGAGCTGTTCGGCCTTCTTCAGCAGCTCCGCCCGCTCCTCCGGGGAGGCCTTCGGGATCAGCTTGCCGAGCGACTTCTGCTCGTTGCGCAGTTCGTCGAAGCGCATGCCGGAGGACCTGCGGCGCTCATCGGCGGAGAGCAGTGCGTCGACGAGCCCGACGTCCTCTCCACGGGCGCGCTGCGAGGCGCGGACACGGTCAGGGTCTTCACGGAGCAGCCGGAGGTCAATCACCCCACCAGGCTACCGGGCTGGGCTTCCAGGGGTCACACCGATATCACGCTGCGTGTCGCTTTGCCCCAATTGCCGCTAATGGATAAGTCTGCCGACGCAGCCGGAAGGGGGTCTTCCGCAGGGTCGGTAAAAGCGGCCCCATTCCCCGAAATGGGGGACACCGTCAAGGGTGCGCCCGGCCCTGAACAGGCTCGGAGGCCCTTCCTTGTCCACAGGGATTGCCGCTGGCGCCAGTTTATCCACAGGCTGTGTGCCACATCTGTGGACACAGGAATGAATCACCCGCGATCGGCGCCCCCCGGAGGTGAATCAGGGTTCAAACCACCCTCACACACTCATTCGGGTGGGAATGACTCGTCCCAAAGAGTTGATCCGTGATATCGGGGTGACGCCGTTCACCTTCCGCTCCCCAGCGTGAAACCTGAGCCGCCCGACCGATTTGTCGACCTTGTCGTGCCGTTCTGTCGACTTGTCCCCAGGTCCCCATCCCGCCCTGTGGATAACTCTGTGGACAGTGGACGACGCCCTACGCGCGCCCGTCCAGGCAGCGCGCCAGCCAGTCGGACGCGGCGGTGAAGTCACTCTCGGAGGTTCCCGGCCGCGGAGCACGCACATCACCCACAGCGACGCCCGCCCTCGGGTAGGAGCCGAGGAAGCGCACCTGCGGGCAGGTGCGCTTGAGGCCCATGAGCGCCTCGCTGACCCGACGGTCGGAAATGTGCCCCTCCGCGTCGACGGCGAAGCAGTAGTTGCCGATGCCCTGGCCGGTCGGCCGGGACTGGATCAGCATCAGGTTCACCCCGCGCACGGCGAACTCCTGGAGGAGTTCGAGCAGGGCGCCGGGGTGGTCGTCGCCGAGCCACAGCACGACGGAGGTCTTGTCGGCGCCGGTCGGGGCGGAGGGCCGGGCGGGGCGCCCCACGAGCACGAAGCGGGTCTCGGCGTTCTCCGCGTCGTGGATCTCGGTGACCAGAGGCACGAGCCCGTAGGTGCCGGCGGCGAACTCGCCCGCGAAGGCGGCGTCGAAGCGGCCCTCCTGGACGAGCCGGGCACCGTCGGCGTTGGAGGCGGCCGACTCCCAGACGGCGTCGGGAAGGTTCGCCCGCAGCCAGTTGCGCACCTGGGGCTGGGCCACGGGGTGCCCGGTGACGGTCTTGACGTCCGACAGCTTGGTCCCCGGCCGCACGAGCAGCGCGAAGGCGATGGGAAGGAGCACCTCGCGGTAGATCATCAGCGGGTCGCCCGAGGCGAGCTCGTCCAGCGTGGCGGTGACCCCGCCCTCCACCGAGTTCTCGATCGGGACGAGCGCAGCCGCGGCCTCGCCGTTGCGCACCGCGTCCAGAGCGGCCGGCACCGACACCATCGGGACCAGCTCTCTGGTCGCGGCTTCCGGCAACGTGCGGAGGGCGGCTTCGGTGAAGGTGCCCTCGGGACCGAGGTAGGTGAAGCGGGTGGCCGTCATGTGATCAGCGTAATGCCGGGGCGCTGTCCTCCGGGGCGGTTGTTCACCCTTCGAGCAGCGGCTGTCCCACGTACTCCCCGGTGCGCGGAGCGGGCGGGACGGCGTACAGGCCGCTGGACTCGTGCCGGATGAACTCCGACAGTGCGTCACCCCGGTCGAGCTTGCGCTGGACGGGGACGAACCCGCGCAGCGGATCGGCCTGCCAGCAGATGAAGAGCAGGCCGGCGTCCGGGGCTCCGTCAGTGCCGATGCCGTCGTGGAAGGAGAAGGGGCGCCGCAGCATGGCGGCTCCGCCGTTCTGTTCCGGGGCCGAGATCCGTGCGTGGGCGTTGGCCGCGATGACGGGCCTGCCGTCGGCCCCGATCTTGTCGAGCGCCATCTCGGTGGTCTCACCGCCGCCGGTCAGCGGGGCGCCCGTGGCCTTGGTCCGGCCGATCACCTGCTCCTGCTGGGCTGGTGACTGCTTGTCCCAGTCGTCGAGGAGCATGCGGATGCGCCGGACGACGGCGTACGAGCCCCCGGCCATCCAGGAGTGCTCGGCCGGGCCGGGGCCTCCCGGGGCGACGAAGATCCGCTTGTCGAAGTCGGGCTCGGTCGGCTTGGGGTTGCCCGTCCCGTCGATCTGGCCCATGAGGTTGCGGGCGGTCATCGGGGTGCCGGTGGCGCCCGGGGAACGGTTGAAGCCGTTCATCTGCCAGCGGACGCGCGCCGCCTGGCCGGCGTCCTTCTGGAGGGCGCGCAAGGCGTGGAAGGCGACGAGGCCGTCGTTCGCACCGATCTGGATCCACAGGTCGCCGTTGCTGCGCCGCTCGTCGAGCCGGTCGGAGGAGAAGTCCGGCAGTGGGTCGAGGGAGGCGGGGCGGCGGACGGTGAGGCCGGTGCGCTCGAAGAAGGAGTGGCCGAAGCCGATGGTGACGGTCAGCGAGGACGGGCCGGCGTCAAGGGCGATGCCGGTGTCGGAAGCGGCCGAGGGTTCCCCGGCCATGAGCCGTCGGGCGGTGTCGGACCAGCGGCGCAGCAGCGCCGCGGCCTCCGTGCGGCCCGCGCCGGCGGCGAGGTCGAAGGCGACGAGGTGGCCCTTGGCCTGGAGCGGCGTGGTGATTCCGGCCTGGTGGTCGCCGTGGAAGGCGATCTGCGTGGAACCGAGGGAGGACAGGCTTCCGGAGGCGCCCGCCGGGGCCTGGGCCCCGGAGTCGGCCAGTGCCGCGTGCGTGAGGGCGCCGCCTGCGGCGCCGAGCGCCAGCCCCGCGGCGCCTGCGGCGCCGACGGTGCCCAGCAGGCGGCGCCGGGAGATCTCGATGTCGGGGTGGGTCTCGGTCACGAGGGTCAGCCGATCTTCACGGTCTTCTGGACGGTCGTCTGGTCGATGTCGGAGGTGCGGACGGTCACGTCGATCCGCCAATCGCCGGCCAGCGGCAGCTGCACTCCGGACGCCGTCCAGTGTCCGGGGGCGGCGCGGTCGGGGAGGAGCGGCAGCGGGCCGACGTCCTTGGCCGGGAGGGTGAAGGCGACCTTGACCTCCGGAAGGTCGAGCGGCTTGCCGTCGGCGGAGTCGGCCCAGAGGTGGAGGGTGTTCGCACCCACCCGGCCCGGGTCGAGTTCGAGGCGGACGCTCCCCTTGCCGCCCTGGCCGCCGGTGTCGAAGGGCAGAGTGATCTTGACGGCGCGGTCGGGTACGGCGGTCGCGGTGGAGCCGCCGCCGGTCCCGCGTTCCACGGCGCGGCCCGGCTCGGTGCTGGTGAGCACCGTGGTGACGGCGAGCAGGACCACCGCGACCCCCGCCTCGGCGAGTACGGAGCGGCGTAGGCCGGCGCGGTCCGGGTCGGCGTCACGCGCCTGCTTCTCGCGCGCGTTCGCACGGGCGGCTTCCTGCCGGGCCAGCTGGGCGGCCCGCTTGGGATCGGTGACGGCCGCGCCGCCCGGGGCGGAGGCGGAGAGGGCTGCGGCAGAGGGGGCGGAGCGAGTGGCGGCGGTCGTTGTTTCACGTGAAACACCGCCTGTTGTTTCACGTGAAACACCACCCGCTGTTTCACGTGAAACAACAGGAGCCGCGCCGGCCTTAGCCGTCTGCCGCTCCGAGCCGGCGGGCGCCTCGGCGAGTCGAGCCGTCCACTTGCGGGACAGGTAGGCGATGCCGACGAGCACGGCCACCAGGCCGACCTTGAGCATCAGCAGCCGCCCGTAGTCGGTACCGGTGAGGGCCGACCAGCTGCCGAGCTGGCGCCAGGACTGGTAGGCGCCGGTGACGGCGAGTACCACCACGCTGGTGAAGGCCACCTTGGAGAAGCGCCGTACCGCTCGGCTCTCGATCCCGGGGGCCGTGTGGAGGGCGACGAGCAGGGCGGTGAGGCCGCCGAGCCAGGTGGCCACGGCGAGCAGGTGGAGGATGTCGGCGGGCATGGCGATACCGGGCTGGATACCGGTCGAGGCGTGTTCGGACAGCGCCCAGGTCGCAGCGATGCCGCCGGAGACCACGGCGCCGCCCATGGCCAGGCCGAAGGTGAGGTCGCTGTCGTCCTCGGGCTCCGGGCTGGCTTCGGAGCCCTGTCGGCGGCGGGCGTAGACGCCGAAGAGGACCGCGACGAACAGGGCCGCGGCGCCCAGCAGCAGCAGCCGGGAAAGGAGCGAGGCGCCGGTCTTGGTCTCCAGGACCGACCTGAGCGCGGTGAGGTCGAACGCTTCGGCGAACCGCCCGGACCCGGTGTAGGGCGCACGGAGCACCAGCATGACCAGGGTGGCCGCGGTGAGGGTGACCCAGGCCCCCACGACGAGCCTCTGGAGCGGTCGCTCGGCTGCGCCCCGGCGCCAGCAGAGCAGGATGAAGGCGGCGCCGCCGACGAGGACCGTGAAGCCGGCGTACGCGGCGTACCGGGCGATCCCGTACGCGATGCCGACGGGGCCGCCGCCCGCGGCCCGGGTGGGCAGGGCGACGCTGGTGGCAGAGGGGGCGCCGATGGAGAAGGTGAAGGCGCCGGCGATCGGGTGGCTGTCGGCGGAGACGGCCTGCCAGGCGACGGTGTAGGTGCCGTCCGGCAGGCCGACCTTCAGGACGGTGCCGTACCGGATGGTGTTGCCGCTGCACATGTCGCGCAGTTCACCGTTGTCCACCCGCTTGCCCTGCGGGTCCAGGACGCGGATGGAGTCGTCGCCCATGGCGACCTGCTCCGAGAAGGAGAGGGTGACCTGGGCGGGTGCCGTGGCGACCACCGCCCCGTCCTTGGGGTCGCTCGCGGTGAGTGCGGCGTGCGCCGCGGCCGGGGAGGCCGCGGTGAACAGGGTTGCCAGCAGGGCTGCGAGGACCAGCGCGAACCGCGGCAGCAGTGCCGTGGTGAAGACGCGGGCCGCGGAAGGGGCGGGGGCGGTGGCCGTCATGGCGTGTCGGTTCCTCGGTCCGTCAGTGGGCGTTGGAGTTCTGCGCGGTGTACGTCCGTTCCTTCACGTCGAGCTCGACCTTCACCGGGCCGGCCTTCTCGAAGCGCAGCTCTACGCTGACCTTCCCGCCGACCTTCGGGGTGCTCTTCAGGCCCATGAACATGATGTGGTTGCCGCCGCGCTCCAGGCGGAGCTCGCCGTTGGCGGGTACGTCCAGTGAGGGGACCTGCTGCATCTTCTGGTCCTTGGTCTCGTGGATCTGGAGATCGTCGGAGAGCGGGGACGTGACACCGGTGAGCTTGTCGGCGGTCTTGGAGTCGTTCTTGATGACCATGAACGCGCCGGCCATCTCGTCGTTCACGGGTTCCGGAATGAACCCGCCGCTGACCTCCATGGCGGGCTTGTCCGCGTCGGAGGAGCAGCCGGATATGGCGAGGGCGGCCGTCAGGGAGAGGGCGGCGGCGAGGGTGCGGGTGGTGCGGGTGTTCACGGGTTCTCTCCCTTGGCGATCTTCGGCAGGTCCTTGGCGTAGTCATCGACGGTGGTGCCCTCGCCGTAGAGGACGTAGCCCTCGTCGGTCTTGGGCGAGAACGCGATGACCTGGGCCCCGTGCATGGAGACGACGGTGCCGTCGGCCCCCTTGGTGGGGGCCTCGATGCCGATGCCGAGCGAGCGGGCCGCGGCCTGGATGGTGGCGAAGTCCCCGGTCAGTCCGGTGAAGGCCGGGTCCTGGGCGCGCAGCCACGAGCCGAGGGACTCGGGAGTGTCCCTCTCGGGGTCGGTGGTGACGAAGACGACCTGGAGGTTGTCCTGGTCGGCTTTGGGGAGCGCCTTCTTGGCGACGGCGATGTTGCTCATCGTCAGCGGGCACACGTCCGGGCACTTGGTGTAGCCGAAGTAGATGAGCGTCGGCTTGCCCTTGGTCTGCTCGCGCAGGTTCCACGGCTTGCCGGTGGTGTCCGTGAGGACGAGCTCCGGCTTGTTGAAGGGGCGGTCCAGGACCGTCGCGGCTTTGGTCTTGTCCTGGCCGCCGGCGATCTGGGTGACCGAACCGGCCTTGGCGGATTCACCGCCGCAGGCGGTGAGGGTGAGTGCGGCCGCCGCTGCGAGAGCGGCGATCGTCACACGTGCGGTGCGCATGAGGTGATGTCCCTGGGATCGGGGAGGGTGCGGATGTAGGGAACGGCGGGCCTGCGTGTGCGGCGGGTCAGGAGGAGCGGCGGCGCGAGGCGACGCCGAAGGCGACGCCACCGAGTCCGACGACGATGCCGGCGATGCCGAGGGCCCGCGCGGTGGTGTCGGAGCTGTGCGAGGCCGCGGCCTCGTCGTGGCCGTCCTTCGCGTCCTTGTCACCGTTCTTGGCCTCGTCGGCCTTCGCGGCCCCGTCGTGGTGGCCGTCGGCCTCGGCGGCGGTCAGCTTCAGCACGGGAGCCGGGTTCTGGGGCTCCGCGGCGCCTTCCTTGGGCTCCTCGATCCACCGGACGACCTCGCCGTTGTCGTAGGTCTGGATGGCCTTGATGACCATCTGGTCCGCGTTCTCGGGCAGCTTGCCCACGGAGAGGGGGAACTGCTGGAACTTGCCGGATTCGATCTTGCCGCCGGACCAGGTGACCTTGGTGACGGCCTTGGTGATCTGCTTGCCGTGCACGGTCAACGGCTGGGCGAGGTCGCTCGTCTCGACCTTCACGGTCCAGCCGGGGATGTCCTGCGGCATGACGGACGTGAGCGGCTGGTCGATCGGGAAGTTGACCTCCAGCTGCGTGGTCGACGCGTTGTCGCGTTCGTTCGGGACCTTGAAGTTGATCGTCGCGTACCCGCCCTTGGCGGCCTCGCCGGGCTGGACGCTGACGTGGGCGAAGGCGGGGCCGGACAGGACGAGGACGCTGCCGGCGGCGAGGGCGGCGGCGAGGGGGATGCGAGAGGTCTTCACGGCAGGAACACTCCGGGGAAGCAGGGGTGACGGCGGCTCCGTGCACGGACGCGCACGGAGTTCGCGGCACCGGTGCTCCCACCGGGTGTCCCGGGGAGGAAGGTGCCGCGTCAGGCTGCGAGGACGAGGGCCCCGGGAGGGCCTCGCCTGATCACCGTGTGCTGGAGCGCCTCGCGGCCCGTGGCCGCGATGGGCGCCGAACCGGTCCGCGGGGCCCGCCGGTTGCGGCCGGGCGTGCCCGCGCGTCCGGCGCCGAGCGCCCGTACCAGGGCCAGCGCGGTGCGCAGCGGCCGTACCGGGGCGTCGGCGGAGAGCCGGGACAGTTCGACGAGCCGGAACAGGGCGGCGTCGCCGCGGCCGAGCAGCCAGCCGGCGCCGAGCGCGGCCAGCAGGTGGCCGGTCAGCATGGCCGGGCTGAAGAGGCCGGTGTCGGGCGCCGCACCGGCCGCCTGAGCCACGTGGGCGTGCGCGTCGTGCCCGTGCGCGGCGGCCTGACCGGCCAAGGCGGCCGGGTCGAGACCCGCGGTTTCCAGGATCTGCCGGGCGTCGGCCGGGCTGAGCGGTACGGAATTGCCCCCGCACACCAGCCGGGCCGCCAGCGCGGCGAGGGAGGTGTCCGCGGCGCCCGCCGGAGCCTGATCGGCCGCGGCGCCGTGCTGGCCGAGGCCGAACACCGCGTGCAGGGCGAGCTGCCCGGTCGTGAGCCCGGCGGCCAGGACGGGCAGCGTGCGGCGGCGCCCCGCGAGCGGGGCCGCGACCGAGAAGACCGCGAGGAAGCCGATGCAGAGCGACCACCAGGGCACGGTCGCGCAGGAGGCCAGGGCGTGCCCGGTCGCGGACAGCACGACACAGACCGCGGTGAACACCGCGGCCCGGATCAGCCGGAGGCCTGGTCCGGCGTGCGTCGCGTGGGGGGCAGTCATGGCCGGGTCATCATCGCACTGCGCTCGGCTCCGCCATACGGCAGGTCCGGAAGGTCCCTTGAGTCCCGCTGGACGAACGCCGCACGGCGGCGCGTCGCGGGCACGCACACGCCGCGGGCCGCAGCACGCGCGGGCGACCGGCGCTGCCCCACGGCCCGCTCCCGCCCTGCCGGCCCCGGAGGCACTGTCTCCTCCCCGCCCCGCCGGCGCCGGGTACACCGTGGCCCCGGACCGCCGCATCGGCTGAACGAGGTCATTGCGCGCTCTGACGGCCGCAGGGCGCTTACCGCCCCGCGCGGGCGGCAATAGGTAACCGCATGAGCATCTGGTGGTCTCTCCACTTGAGGCGCGAAGCCGCGAGCGTGCCGCTCGCCCGGCGACTGCTGCTGGGGACGATGGAGACCGCGGGGGTGGACCCTGACATCTCCTTCGATCTCTCGGTGGCGCTCACCGAGGCCTGTGCGAACGCGGTCGAGCACGGCGGAGGCGGCGTCACCGGGGAGGCCGGGGCGTACGACGTCACGGCCTACCTCGACGGGGACCGCTGCCGCATCGAGGTGACCGATTCGGGGCCGGGCTTCCCCGCCGCGACGGTGGCCCGCCGCAGACCCTCCCTGGCCGAGCACGGCCGGGGCCTCCACCTGATCGCGGAACTCGCCGACCACGTCCGCTTCCGCAACCGCCCGGGCCGGGGCGCGGTGGTGAGCTTCGACAAGATGCTGAAGTGGCGCGACGGCGCCCTGCTGAACGTCTCGTAGCCGCCGGGGGCCCCCGGCCGGGACGGGCGGGCCCGGCAAGGGCGGACACCCCGGTGGCCGGGACCCTGACCGGGTCCCGGCCACCGGGACTTCACCGCCGGGCCGCCGCCACCGCGCGGAACACGGCTGCCCGCGGCCCTTCCACGGCTCTTCAGCCCTTGAGGCGGGCCATCCACGCCTCGACCTCGACCGAGGTGCGGGGCAGCCCGGCCGACAGGTTCCGGTTGCCGTCCTCGGTGACGAGGATGTCGTCCTCGATCCGGACGCCGATCCCGCGGTACTCCTCGGGCACGCTCAGGTCGTCGGCCTGGAAGTACAGACCGGGCTCGACGGTCAGGCAGACACCCGGCTCCAGCGTCCCGTCGACGTACGCCTCGGTGCGCGCGGCGGCGCAGTCGTGGACGTCCATGCCGAGCATGTGGCCGGTGCCGTGCAGGGTCCAGCGGCGCTGCAGGCCCAGCTCCAGTACGCGCTCGACCGGGCCCTCCAGGAGCCCCCACTCGACGAGCTTCTCGGCCAGCACGTGCTGGGAGGCGTCGTGGAAGTCGCGGAACTTCGCGCCCGGCTTGACGGCGGCGATGCCGGCTTCCTGCGACTCGTAGACCGCGTCGTAGATCTTGCGCTGGATGTCGGTGTACGTGCCGCTGATCGGCAGCGTGCGGGTGACGTCGGCGGTGTAGAGGGAGTGCGTCTCCACACCGGCGTCGAGCAGCAGGAGGTCTCCGGAGCGGACGTCGCCGTCGTTGCGGACCCAGTGCAGGGTGCAGGCGTGCGGCCCGGCGGCGCAGATCGAGCCGTAGCCGACGTCGTTGCCCTCGACGCGGGCGCGCAGGAAGAAGGTGCCCTCGATGTAGCGCTCGGAGGTGGCCTCGGCCTTGTCGAGGACCTTCACGACGTCCTCGAAGCCGCGCACGGTGGAGTCGACGGCCTTCTGCAGCTCGCCGATCTCGAAGTCGTCCTTCACGGCGCGGGCCTCGGAGAGGTAGACGCGCAGCTCCTCGTCGCGCTCCTTGGTCACCTTGTCGGTGAGGGCGGACTCGATCACGCTGTCGTGGCCGCGGACCTGGCGGACCGGGCCCTCGGCCCCGGTGAGGGCCTCCGCCAGCTCGCGGACGTCCTTGGCGGGAATCCCCAGCAGCTGCTCGGCCTCGGCGAGGGAGTGGCGGCGGCCGACCCACAGCTCGCCCTGACCGGACAGCCAGAACTCGCCGTTCTCCCGGTTGGAGCGGGGCAGCAGGTAGACGGTGGCGGTGTGGCCGGTGTCCCCGGTGGGCTCCAGCACCAGGACGCCGTTCTCGGTCTGGTCGCCGGTGAGGTAGGCGTACTCGGTCGAGGCCCGGAAGGGGTACTCGGTGTCGTTCGAGCGGGTCTTCAGCCGGCCCGCGGGGACGACGAGGCGCTCGCCGGGGAAGCGCGCGGACAGCGCGGCGCGTCGGGCGGCCGTGTGCGGGGCCTGGGGGATCGGCTCCAGGCCGCGCAGCTCGGTGTCGGCCCAGCCGGTGCGCATGCTCTCGGCCAGTTCGTCGCTGACGCCCGGGTACAGACCGTTCTTGCGCTGCTTGTGCGTCTTCTTGGGCTGCTCTTCTTCCGGGGTCTCCGGGGTGAGCTCGTCAGCCACGTCTTCTCCTCAGCTACGACAGGCAGGGACCTGGGTGTGGACCCCGTCCATCGTATGTGTGAGCGGAAGGTACCCGGAGGGTGATGTGCAATATCACTCAAATCGGGCGGCGAGCAGCACGATGTCCTCGGGGGCGTCAGCCGGATCCCCCTCGGGCAGCACGGTCCGCAGGATGTGGTCGCAGAGGGCCGCGGGATCGTCCCGGAGGGCGCGGGGCACGGCCGCGGCCGCCGAGTGGAGCCGGGCGTAGGCCCGGTCCATCGAGTCGCCGGTGCGGCGCAGCAGGCCGTCGGTGTAGAGCAGCACCGTTTCTCCGGGCGCGGGCTCGATCTCCACGCTCGGCGCCTCCCAGCACGACAGCATGCCGAGCGGCGCGGAGAGCGAGGTCTCCACGTACTCGGTGCGGCGCTCGCCGATGAGCAGGGGCGGGGCGTGCCCGGCCCCCGCCAAGATGATCTTGCGCTGGGCGGGTTCGCAGTACGCGAAGAGCGCGGTGGCCGAGCGGGCGGGCTCGGTGAGGCGCAGCAGCAGCTCCAGGTCGGACAGGACCGCGACGGGGTCCTCGCCCTCCATGACGGCGTACGCGCGCAGGGAGGCGCGCAGCCGTCCCATCGCGGCGACGGCGCTCGGACCGGATCCGGTGACGGAGCCCACCGCCAGTCCCAGGGCGCCCTCGGGCAGCGGGAGGGCGTCGTACCAGTCGCCGCCGCCGCGCGGCCCGGTGTGGTGGCGGGCGGCGAGCTGGACCCCGGGGATGCGCGGAAGCCGGCTGGGCAGCAACTCCTCGGCGACGGTGGCCAGGTACGCGCGCGAGCGCTCCACCTCCAGCATCCGTGCCAGGTGCTCGGCCGCGTGCCGTACGTAGAGGCCGGCGAGGTCGCGCTGGCGGTCGCTCGGCTCGGCCTGCTCGTCGTAGAGCCAGACGGCCGCGCCGAGCCGACCGGTCGCCTCGGCGGCCAGCGGCAGGGCGTAGCTGGCGGCGTACCCCAGGCGGGCGGCGACCTCCCGGTGGCGGGGGTCGACGGGGGCGGCGAAACCGCCCGTGCCGGCGGGAGCGTCCGGTTCGGGGAGCACCTCGGAGCCGCCCTCGGCGTCGGGGAGCCCGTCGAGGATGCGGCCGTACGAGGTCGCGCTGCGCGGCACGGTCTCGATGTGGCCGAGGTCGGCGTGGCCGAGGCCGAGGCCGATCGTGGAGGTCGGGCCGAGTCCGTCGGAGGGCTCCAGCACGATCAGGCCGCGGCGGGCGCCGACCAGCACGGCTCCCGCGCGCAGGAATTCGCGCAGGGAGGATTCGAGGTCATCGGCGCGGGCCAGGCGCTCGGTGAGCTCGTGGAGGGTGGTGAGGTCCGAGACCATGCCCGCGAGGCGGTCCTGGATCAGGCTGCCCGGGGCGGGCGGAGGCACCGCGGCGGGTGCGCTCCGTACGGGTGCGGGCGCCGCAGTGTCCGGTGACGCGGTATCTGCTGGATCGATTCCAGCCACTTTCGGCAGATGCGGGGCGCTCATGGCGTCCGCCTTTCCACCTGGTGCGATTCGCCATATAGCATCGCAAACCCCCAGATCGTGCTGCGCCGCCATCAATGAATCCACATCTACACGCACACGTGGATGCATGTCCAGCATTGCCCAGCTGGGAATTCTGGTGTTCGTGGGACGGCAACTCACGGTCGAGCCAAGGCTAGAACTTGGCCGGAAAAAGCTGGAACCCGGCAGTTTTTGCGATCGACTGGGCGGGCTCCACCAGGGGCCCGGGTACGTAATCGCCAGCGCCCGGGGCCAGTTGACACTGCACGGCAGGCATTCCGCGGTCCCCCGGCGGCGCCACGACACCTCCGCGGTACGGCCGGACGGCGCCCCGGCAGGCGCCGGGAACCGTTCGGCGCGGGTCGCCGTCCTTAGCGGCGGCAGCCGGTCCCCGTGGGGCCCGGTGCGGGTGCCGGCGCGGATCGCGTTCCGCCCCGCCGGACGTTCGACCGACCGACGGCTCGACGGCTCGACGGCTCCACGGCTCGACGGGCCCGCGAGAAAACGCACGGACCCGGGTGAACCTGCTTCTGGCGGACGAGAACGCGAAACGTGTACGTGTGGTGAGACACCGGTTACATGGTGTGATGTGGCCCCTTCGGCGTTCAACGGAAAGGAACGAGCGCTCATGCGCGAGATCCTCGGAAGGCGTCTCCAGCGGCTCCGCGATCGGTTTCCATCCCTGCGCCCCGCCCCGCGGGCGGGCCGCTCGCCGGCCCTCCTCGACGCGGCGCTGACCTGTGCCGCGACGTGGCAGTGGCCCGTACTGCCCGGCGTCGGCCGGTCGGGTACGGACGGCGCGCGGTGCGCCTGCCCCGACCCCGACTGCGTCGTCCCCGGCGCGCACCCCTTCGACCCGGGGCTGCTCGCGGCCACCACCGACCCCCGGATGGTGACCTGGTGGTGGACCAACCGGCCCGCCGCACCCGTCCTGATGGCCACGGGCGGCGCCGCCCCGTGTGCCGTGAGCCTGCCGGCGGCCGCCGCCGCGCAGGCCCTCGTACGGCTGGACGCGCAGGACCTGCGGCTCGGGCCGATCGTGGCCACGCCCACCCGCTGGTCCCTGCTGGTCGCGCCGTACTCCCTGGAGCGGCTCGGCGAACTGCTCTACGCCAAGGACCACGTGCCCTCCTCGCTGCGCTTCCACGGCGAGGGCGGCTACCTGCTCCTGCCGCCGTCCGCCGCCTCCAGCGGCGGACAGGTGCGCTGGGAGCGCGAGCCGCGGCCGCAGCCGTCCCGGCGGCCGCGCCACCGGCTCCGGTCGGCGGGCGGCGCCGATCCGTCGGACGCCGCGGGCGCCCCCTGGCTGCCCGACGTCGAAGCGGTCGTGGACGCGCTCGTGGAGGCGTCCACCGGCGCCGCGGGTGGCGGCAGCCGGCTCGCCTACTGACCTTGCGGGCATCGGCGGATCACTCGTACGGGTGCCGGCGGGACCGGTTTACAAGGGAATTGGGCGCGGGGATCTCCGCGCCCCATTCCCGGATCGCTATGTTCGGCGAATGAATCTCCGCCTGATCGGTATCGGCGCCGGTGTGCTGATCATCCTGTCGCTCCCGCTCGCCGGCGCGATCGCCGGGCCGGATTTCGCCGGTCGGGATGAGGGGAAAGGCGGCGGCCTGTTCTCCACGCTCGGGCTTTCGGACGCTCCGCGAACCGCTCCCGCGCCATCGGCCGCCCCGGGGGCCGCGGCCGGCCGCGAGCGCCCCGGGCCGGTCGAGCAGCCCCGCGCGGACGCGCGCTGCGGACCCGAGGTGTCCTCGCCGCAGGGCGTGGAGGCGCAGACCTGCGTCCTGGTCGGCGAGGGCCTTGCGTGGGGCCGCAGTTACTACCGCAACACCAGCGGTCGCGCGTTGGACGCGGTGCTGACCGTGATGGGACCGGCGGGGCGCACGGTGCAGATCCGGTGCGCGGTGGCGGCGGGCGACGAGCCGGGGCTGTGCGAGACGCCGCGGGAGCCCTCCGCCGGTGCGGCGGACAGTTACTCGGCCGTAGCGGAGTTTGCAATTCCGGATGATGAAGGGAAGCTGCTGTTGCGGTCCGGGAGCAACTCACCGGCACCGTCCGACGGTTGACCACCGCGGAAAACCAAGCGCCCGGTCGCTGGCGACGGGGGATGCACCAGCGACCGGGCTACAAGGACGGTAACAAGAGATCGCCTGTTCGCAAATTCGATCTCTGATATTCGGACACCGATTTGCAGACGATTAGCGGGAGTTGTGACTCCGGTCACGGCTCCCGGACGGGCCCGCAGGTCAGCTGAGGGTCACCTGGCGGTTGGTGAGCCCGCCGCGCGCCCGGCGCTCCTCCGTGGTCAGCGGTGCGTCGGTGGCCAGAGCCGTCGCGAGCCGCTCCGCGAGCTCGGCCGCGGGCTTCTCGACGTCGTCCGCCGTGACGCCGGTCGGCAGGTCCCAGACCGGGACCATCAGCCCGTGCGCCCGGAAGGAACCGACCAGTCGGGTGCCCTCTCCGAGCGAGGAGGTGCCGGCCGCGTGCAGCCGGGCGAGTGCGTCGAGCAGCTTCTCCTCGGCGTGCGGCATGACCCAGCGCAGGTGGTTCTTGTCCGGGGTCTCGCACCAGTAGGCCGCGTCCACACCGGCCAGCTTGACGGTGGGAATGGCCGCCGCGTTGGCGCGTTCGAGGGAGGCGGCGATCTCCGGGGAGGCGTTCTGGGCGCTCTCGGATTCCGGAATCCAGAATTCGAATCCGGAGTGAACAACCGGCTCGAAACCGCCGTCGGAGTCCAGGAGATCCTGAAGTCGCGGACCCTCGGCCGGAACTCGGCGGGCCGGAACAGGGGTGCCCGGCTCAGCGGCGAGCGCACGCTCCAGCGTGTCCGCCATGTCGCGGGCGAGGTCCCCGGAGGAGGACTCGTTCTGCAGGCCGAGCAGGACGGAGCCGTCCTCGCGGCGCAGCGCCGGCCAGGCCATGGGCAGTACGGTCACCAGCGTGACGGAGGGGACGCCCTCGGGCAGGCCGCCCTTGAGGGACAGCGGCACGGTGGCCGCGGGGACGAGCTCACGCAGTGCGACCCAGTCGCACTCGCCGCGCAGGCCCTCGAAGGGGCGCTGGACGTGCTCGGTGACGGCGTGCGCGGCGGCCGCGCCGTGACACGCCTTGTAACGGCGCCCGGAGCCGCAGGGGCAGGGCTCGCGAGCGCCCACCACCGGGATCTCACCGTTGTTGAGCTGCGGCTTTGCAGTCTTGGCTGCGGGGCGCTTCTTGGCCATCGTGGGTGTCTCCCGGTTGCGGCGGTACGGCGTCGTCTCTGGGCGCGAGCCTAGCCGTTCGTACCGCCGGAACCGGTGGGGTGCGGCCGGGCGCACGGTCGGCGCGCGCCCGCGGACGCTCGCGCCCGCCGCTGTCCGGTGCCGTCCCTCCCCCGGGGCCGGTCGCCCGGGCCGCGGGGAACGCGGGTGGTCAGGGCTCCATGTCGTCGAAGGCCGTCGCGAAGTCGATCGCCGGGGGCGCAACGCGCGTAGCGAAATCCTCATGCCGGGGCCCGCAGGCAACGGTCACCCAGACGGTGACCTCACCGGCCGCTCCGTCCCGCACACCCCAGTCCTGGCCCAGGGCGCTGATGATGTTCAGCCCCCGGCCGCCGCGCGCGGTGACCGAGGGGGTGGCCGGGACCGGGCGCGTGGGCCCGCCGCCGTCCGTGACCTCGACCGTCAGCCGTCCCGTGGTGTCGATGCGCCATGCGGCGCGTATCTGCCCGTCCCCGTCCTCCGGCGCTCCCAGCGGCCTGCCGTGCCGGCAGGCGTTGCTGAGCAGTTCGGAAAGGATCAGAACGGCATCGTCCACGACCGATTCGGCCACGCCGCCCATGCGCAGTTGCTCACGCATGCGGTGCCTCGCCGCGCCCACGCCCGCAGGACCATGGCGTACGTCCATGCACGACGACGTGGGCACTTCCTGTGCCACCACCAACGCCACCCCCGGAACCTCCTTAGCCCCACGCATGGTCTGAATGCCCCATTGGCCTGGACCGGAAACCGCCGTGGCGGAGGCCTCTGACGCATTCATGACGACACATGCGGAGCGAATGCGCCGGGGCACACCCTGTAACGGCGGGGGTGGAGGAGGCGGGTGCGTAAAACGGGACGTCAGCGGCCCAATTGTGACAGAACCTGGCGCGGCCTGTTCGTGATGATCGCTTCCACGCCCAGATCAGCGCAGAGCTGAACGTCTTCCGGATCGTTGACGGTCCATACGTGGACGGAGTGTCCCGCGGCCTGAAGTCTGCGGACGTAGCCAGGGTGGGCGCGGACGATCCGCATGCCGGGTCCGGCGATCCGCACCCCGGCCGGCAGCCGGCCGTCCCGCATGCGGGGCGAGATGAACTGCATCAGGTACACGGTCGGGATGGTGGGGGCGCCCGCCCGCACCCGGTGGAGGGAGCGGGCGGAGAAGCTCATGACCCGGACCGGGTGCGGCCCCTCGGCGGGCGGGGCGTCCAGGCCGAAGCGCTTGAGGAGGAAGAGCAGACGCTCCTCCACCTGTCCGGCCCAGCGGGTCGGGTGCTTCGTCTCGATCGCCAGCTGTACCGGCCGTCCGGCGTCGGAGACCAGCGCCAGCAGGCGCTCCAGGGTGAGGACGGAGGTCCGCTCCGGGTCGGAGTCCCAGTCCGGGGACTCCTCGCGGTCCTTCCAGGAGCCGAAGTCGAGGGCGGCGAGATCGGCCAGCTCCAGGGCGGAGACGGCGCCGCGACCGTTCGAGGTGCGGTTCACCCGGCGGTCGTGGACCAGGACCAGGTGGCCGTCGGCCGTGAGCCGTACGTCGCATTCGAGGGCGTCGGCGCCGTCCTCGATGGCCTTGCGGTAGGCGGCCAGGGTGTGCTCGGGGGCATCCTCCGAGGCGCCGCGGTGGGCGACGACCTGGATGGTGCGCGGCATTGCGTGGGTCACCGGGTCATGGTGCCACCGTGTGGGCTCCGAACGGCGGGGCAGGCTCCTGCAGTGAGCCCGAAATGCCGGACATAAAGAATGAGGGGAGACTCACAGGTCCGGCTTACAGTGCTCTGACGGGTCATGGGAAAGGCTTTGCCCAGGAACTTGTACGGCACGTCGAACGTTCAGCCGGACCGATGACGCCAGAGATTGCCGAAGCCGTGTGTGACGAGGAGAGAGCGCTGTGAGCACCGAGAACGAGGGCACCGCGGCCCCCACGCCCCCCGCGGCCCCGTCCGCACCACCTGCTCCGGCCTCCGAGACGCAGGCGGCGGCCCACGCGGCGCAGCCGGCCCACGCGCCGCAGCCGACCCACGCGCCGGCTCCGCCCGCCGCCGACCCGGTGACCCAGCAGCTTCCGCCGACACCGCCCCCGCATCCGCAGGCCCCGGCTCAGGGCTGGGCCCAGCCTCCGGGCTACCCGCAGGCCCCGGCCGCGGGTTACGCCCAGGCCCCGGCGGACGGCACCGCGCCGGCCGCGCACGCGGCGGAGGGCTGGCCGCCTCCGCCGCCCACGGTTCCGGCGTACGGCGTGGCCGGCGGCCACGGGGGTCACGGCGGCGGCGCCTGGGGCGTCCCGCCGACCGGCGACGGCACCCCGCCGTCCAAGCCGAAGGGCCGGGGCGGTCTCGTCGCAGGCGTCCTCGTCGCGGCGCTCCTCGCCGGCGGCATCGGCGGCGGCGTCGGCTACTGGGCGGCCGAGCGCAGCGACAACGGCAGCGGCTCGACCACGATCAGCGCGGGCAACACCCCCAGGGACCTCAAGCGCGACGCGGGCTCCATCGCCGGGCTGGCCTCCGGCGCGCTGCCCAGCGTGGTCACCATCGAGGCCTCGACCGGCGACGGCGAGGGCGGTACCGGCACCGGCTTCGTCTACGACCAGCAGGGCCACATCCTCACCAACAACCACGTCGTGGCCTCCGCCGCGAACGGCGGCAAGCTCTCCGCGACCTTCTCCGACGGCAAGAAGTACGAAGCCGAGGTAGTGGGCCGGGCCCAGGGCTACGACGTCGCCGTGCTCAAGCTGAAGAACCCGCCCCCCGGCCTCAAGCCGCTTCCGCTCGGCGATTCCGAGAAGGTCGCGGTCGGCGATGCGACCATCGCGATCGGCGCCCCCTTCGGCCTGTCCAACACGGTCACCACGGGCATCGTCAGCGCCAAGAACCGCCCGGTCGCCTCCGGCGACGGTTCCGGTGGCAAGAACTCGTACATGAGCGCCCTCCAGACGGACGCCTCGATCAACCCGGGCAACTCGGGCGGCCCGCTGCTCGACGGCCGCGGAGCGGTCATCGGCATCAACTCCGCGATCCAGTCCGCCGGGAACGGCGGGTTCGGCGGCGGTCAGGCCGGTTCGATCGGCCTCGGCTTCGCCATCCCGATCAACCAGGCGAAGAACGTCGCCCAGTCGCTGATCAAGACGGGCAAGCCGGTCTACCCCGTCATCTCGGTCTCTGTGGACCTCCAGGCCAAGGCCGCCGGAGCCAAGATCTCCGAGCAGGGTGCGGCCGCCGACGAGCTGGTCGACCCGAACGGACCGGCCGGCAAGGCCGGCCTCAAGCCGGGCGACCTCATCACCGAGTTCGGCGGCAAGCCGGTCGACAGCGGTCCGACCCTGATCAGCATGATCTGGACGTACCAGCCCGGTGACACGGTGAAGCTGACCTACCTGCGCGGCGGCAAGCCGAACACGGTCGACATCACCCTCGGCTCCCGGGTCGGCGACAAGTAGCCGAATTCAGGCAACGGGCAACAGCAGGCAGCGGACAGCAGCGCGGGCAGCAGCAGGCAGCGCCCAGCAGGCTCGCGGGCCGCGGCCGGCGCGCAACGGGCGCCGAACGGCACCGGCTCCGCCGCGGGAAGCGGCAGACGGCCGCTGGAGGGTGGCTCGATGAGGAGGGGCCGCAGGCGGGATTCCGCCTGCGGCCCCTCCCAACGTCCGCTTATGCTTCGCTCGTGTTCGATTCCCGGCACATCCGCACGTTCCACGCGGTCGTCACCTCCGGGTCCTATTCGGCGGCGGCCCGCGTCCTCGGGTACACGCAGCCCGCCATCACCCAGCAGATGAAGGCGCTCGAACGCGCCGTCGGCACCCCCCTGTTCACCCGGGTCGGCCGCCGCATGCAGCTCACCGAGGCCGGGGAGTCGATGTCCCGGCACGCCGAGACCATCCTCGGCAGCCTCTCCGCCGCCGAGGCCCAGCTGAGGGCTTACGCCCGCCTGCGCACCGGGCGGGTCCGGCTCTGCGGGTTCCCCAGTGCCAACGTCACGCTCGTCCCCGAGGCCCTGAGCGACTTGGCCAAGGACCATCCCGGCATCCAGGTGGAGCTCCTTGAGGGTGAGCCCCCGGAGTCCCTGCGCAGACTGGAGCGCGGGGAGTGCGACATCACCCTGGCCTTCACCTATCCGGGACTGCACGAGGAGATCCCGGACGAGGTCGCCGAGGTCCGCCTGCTGGAGGACCAGCTGACGGTGCTGCTGCCGACCGGGCACCCGCTGGCCCGGCGGCGCGCGGTCCAGCTGGCCGACCTCGCCGAGGAGCGGTGGATCGCCGGCTGTCCGCGCTGCCGGGCCAACCTGCTGCACGAGTGCGCGGAGCTCGGCTTCGTGCCCGACATCCGCTTCGCCACCGACGACAACCTGGTGGTGCAGAGCCTGGTCGCGCAGGGGCTGGGCGTGGCGATGACGCCCGCGCTGGTGTTGCCCTCCCTCTCGCTGAGCCGGGTCTGCGGACGGGCGCTGCAGCCCGCCGCGCGCCGCCACATCGCCGCCTACGTGTACCGGGACCACCTGCGCGTCCCGGCCACGGCGGTGGTGCTCGACGCGTTGAAGAGGGTGGCCGCGAACCGGGTCGGCTGCTGAGCGATCCATAAGCGGCGCCTGGGATTTCGGGTCACAACTGTCGTTGGACGTGATGGAACGTCCGCAGGACGCTGCGGACATGACCACCACCACGCCGGCCCGTACCACCACGAGGATGGCCGCCCTCGTACGTGAGATCCGTACGGTCGTGGACCGGGGCCTCGCTCCCGACCTGACCGCGTACCTGGTCGGCGAACGGCTTGCGCCGCACCTGGGGGCCTGCGACCTCCTGACCCCGGCGCAGTGCGAGGGCGATCCCGACCGGTACCGGCAGCACGTGCTGCACGCCGAGTCCGACGGCAGCTTCTCGGTGGTGGCCCTGGTGTGGCTGCCGGGCCAGGAGACCTGCATCCACGACCACGTGTCGTGGTGCGTGGCGGGCGTGCACCTGGGCGAGGAGAGCGAGCGGCGCTACCGGTTGGCACCCGGCGCCGGCACCGCACGGCTGGTCGCCACGGAGGACGTGGTCAACGGGCAGGGCGAGGTCTGCGGATTCGCACCCCCCGGAGACATCCACAAGGTGCGCAACTCCTGTGGCAGCACGGCGATATCCCTCCACGTGTACGGCGCCGACATATCCCGGCTGGGCACCAGCATCCGCCGCGTCTACTCCCTCCCCGTCGACTGATGGCCCTCCTCAGCCGGCACCAGAGCGTGCCGGCCCACCGTGTTTCACGTGAAACATCCGCGCCCTGGCCCGGGTTGGCCGCGGCCGTCGGCGGAGCGCTGGCGGCCTGGCTCATCCACCGGGCGGTCCCCGCGGTGCCGATGCTGACCGCCTCGGTGGTCCTGGGCATCGCCGCCGCGCACCTGCCCGGCGTACGGGTCTTCGTACGGGGGACCGCGCGCCCGGGGCTCTCCCTGGCCGGACGGCGGCTGATGCGGATCGGCATCGTCCTGCTCGGCCTCGGTCTGGGGCTGGACCAGGTGCTCCGGCTGGGCTGGGCGACGGTGGCCATGGTCGCCGGGGTGGTCGCGGCCACCTTCTTCGGCACGCTCTGGCTGGGTCGAAGGCTCGGACTCCCCGGGGATCAGCCGCTGTTGATTGCCACCGGGTACTCGATCTGCGGGGCGTCGGCGATCGGCGCGGTGAGCGAGGTCTCGGGCAGCGACGAGGAGGACGTGGCCGCGTCCGTGGCCCTGGTGACCCTGTGCGGGACGCTGGCCATCGCAGTCCTGCCGCTCCTGCAGGCCCCCCTGGGCCTGTCCGACGCGGCCTTCGGGAGCTGGGTCGGGGCGAGTGTCCACGACGTCGGCCAGGTGGTGGCGACCGCCCAGACCGCCGGCCCGGGGGCTCTGGGCGAGGCCGTACTGGTGAAGCTCATGCGCGTGGCCCTGCTGGCCCCGCTGGTGGCGGCCGTGGCCTTCTCGGTACGGGCCCGGCGGCGCGGGGTCCGTACGGCCTCGGGGCGCCGGCCGGCCCCGGTGCCGCTGTTCGTGGCCGGGTTCCTGGCGGCGGCGGCACTGCGTGCCCTCGGGGTACTGCCCGACGCGGCCCTGGGCTGGGCGCACACCGTCCAGGAGGCGTTGCTGGCCGCCGCACTGTTCGGCCTGGGGAGCGCGGTGCACCTGCCGACGCTGGCCCGCACCGGTGGGCGGGCCGCGGCGCTGGGTCTCGCGGCCTGGGCCGTGGTGGCCGGGGTCGCGTACGCCGGTGTCCTGCTCACCCACTGACGCCTCGACGGAAGGGAGTTGGCCAATTCCTGGCCGGAACCGACCGAACGTTCCGACCGCCTCCTGACATCCGTGCGTCGCCGTGCCACTCTGCCCCGGCACGCCGCACCGCGCAGCGCCGATCCGCACCGACCGTTCTTCACCCCCACCTTGCCCCGGTTCGGGCACGGCAGAAGGAGTCATGCGTGAATCGTCATCGCACCGCCCTCTCCGTCCTCTTGTCGGCAGGCGCCCTGCTCGCGGGCGCACTGACGGCCGCGGCCCCGGTGGCCGCCGCAGACACCCCCGCGTCCTTCCGGCAGCAGCACACCCAGGGCTTCTGGACCGCGGACCGGATGCGGGCGGCCACCCCGCTCGACCTCACGGCGGCCCCCGGTCCGGGCCGTGTCTCGGCCCGTACCCCGGTCTCCGCCGAGGGCCGTCCCACCTCCATCGCGCCGACCGCCCCGTCGCCCGTATCACCCACGGCCTTCCCGCAGCCGGGCGGCGCCTGGACCGGCGGTGGGGCGGTGGTCAAGACCTCGGGCCGGGTCTTCTTCAGCATGGGGGGCCGGACGGCGTCCTGCTCCGGCGACTCGATCACCAGTGCCAACGGCAGCACGGTCATCACGGCCGGCCACTGCGTGAAGTACCAGGGCGCCTGGCACACGAACTGGGTCTTCGTCCCCGCCTACGACAACGGCAACGCGCCCTACGGCCAGTGGTCGGCCACCAAGACCTTCGCCACCGACCAGTGGGCGGCGAGCGAGGACATGAACATGGACGTCGGCCTGGCGGTCGTCGCACCGCTGAACGGCCGGACGCTCAGCCAGGCCGTGGGGGCCCAGGGAATCCTCTTCAACGGCGGCTACAACAAGAGGATGTACTCCTTCGGCTTCCCCGCCGCCGCCCCGTACGACGGCTCGAAGCTCGTCTACTGCAGCGGCAACAGCAGCAAGGACTTCCTGCTGACCAGGGACCACGGCCTGTCCTGCAACATGACCGGCGGTTCCAGCGGCGGCCCCTGGTTCCAGGACTTCAACGAGGCCACGGGCCTGGGCACCCAGGTCTCGGTGAACAGCTTCGGCTACACCTTCCTGCCGAACCGCATGTTCGGCCCGTACTTCGGCAACGAGGCCAAGGCGGCCTACGACAAGGCCCAGAGCGCCTGACCCAGGAGCCCGCCCCCGAGCCCGCCGCAGCCCGGTACTCTGTACCGGCCAGGTGGGTTGCCCGAGCGGCCTAAGGGAACGGTCTTGAAAACCGTCGTGGCAGCGATGTCACCGTGGGTTCAAATCCCACACCCACCGCCACAGGCCGGCGCCGGCGTCGGCCGCAAGGGGTGTCTCTCACCGAGAGGCGCCCCTTCGCCGTTTCCCGGCCGGCGGTCGCGGGGGAACCCGCCGATCCGGCCGTGGGCGTACCGTCCCTGTGCCCGGGAGGGAGGTGTGCTCGTGCGGGTCAAGGTTCGGGGAGCGTTTTCCCGGTTGCCGTCCGGCTTTGAGTCTGCGGGGTCGGCGACCCGCCGGAAGCGCCGCGTGTCGGGGGCGCGAAGGACCCTGATTCCCCGTGGTTGCTTGCTCCCGGGAGAGCGTTTTGGGCCTTTTGAGTGGTGTTTGTCGGAAGATCGGCGCGCGGGGTGGGGGTCGTGCGGTTGCAGCCACATCATGACGAATGTATTCAGATCCGCCCGTCCGAACATCGCGAAATGAGGCACCCGTCATGGCTCACCGCACCAGCGTCACCTCGATCTGGACTGCCGTCCTGACCGCCCTTGTGGCTCTCCTCGCCTCCCTCGGCTTCGGTGGGAAGGCCGCCCCGGCTGCTGCCGGGATCTCCGCCCCCGCCGTTCCGGCACCCGCGGCCGTCACCGCACGCCGGAAGGCCGTCACGGCCCGACGGACCTGGCGGGCGATGATGCGGGACGGTTCGCTCCCGCCCACCATCAAGCAGCGGATCCGCGCCGAGGCGCACGGCAAGACCCCGTCCGTCCGACGCTCGACCACCGCGGCGGCCATGGGCGCCGGGTCCGGTTCGTCCGCCGGAGCCCTGAGCGTGCCGGGACCCCGCGCCGGAGCCCCCGCCGCTAGCGCCGCCACTGCCGCCACCGCCCGGGAAGCGCTCGCGCTCGCCGCGTAGTTCCCCCCAGCGGCTCGCTCTAGCCGCGGAGTCCGGTGCCGCAGGCGCACGCGCCGCCGCCGCCGAACGGGAGCGAAGGCAGGAACACCACACCCCGTACGAGCACCACCGCGAGTGCGGTGCACGGCGACACGCGCGAGCGTGAATGCGGCGAGCAGGTACAGGTACAGGTGTAGATACAGGTACGGATGTGCGCGTAGACGCAGATGCGACGACCATGATGCGCGGGCCGGAGCGGCATGCGGCGAGGACGTACGCGAGCAGGAACAGCAGCAGGCGCTGGAGCCCGGCCCTCCGTGGTCGCGGATCGCGCCGAGCGGTGCCCCGGAGCGGGGCACGGATGGAACGCCCCGGCGGACGCCCGGGGCGTGCAGGGGGCACGAAGCTTGGGATCGCAGGGCCGCAGACCGGAAGTCGACGGGGCTTCCGGACGGTGCGGCCCCTTTCGGCATGCCCGGGACACGGTGATCTGAAGGAACGCTCCATCCCTTGTGGGGCAAGGGTTTCACCGGGCGTCGAGACGCTGACCTGGGGTGTCCGGGCGGGCAGGGGAGCGTCCCACACGGAACGGCCGGGGCGGCAGGCCAACTGCCGCCCGCGCCATCGCCGCTGCCGTCGCTCTCCCGCTCGCCGTCGCCCTCTTCGGCGGCGTGGCCACGGCCGACAGCGGCGCCCTCGGGAACGACGGATCGAATGCGAGCGGCGCCGACGTCATCGGCAGCGGCGTGGGCGGCGACAACCACGGCAACTCCTCCACCTCGCAGCAGGTGCCACCGGTGCCGGCGCCTCCAATCAGAACAGCACCGCGCAGGTCAACGGCTCGGCCTTCACCGCGATCCAGCAGTCCAACTCGAACGTCGCGGTCGACTTCCACCCCTGGTGGTGAGCTCGGCCTGAGCCGCTCCCACTCCTGAGGGCGCCTGTGCGACCGGACCGGCCGGGGTCCGGTAGCGCAGGCGCCCTCGCGCGTGACCCTGCCGAGCCGGCCCCGCCCGTGCGCCGCCGGCCCCCTCCCGACCTTGACACCGGAGGGCAATCTGACGGACAGTCAGATTCTTGCCGATGTCATGCCGGGAGGCCAGCGCCGTGCACCTCGCCCCGACCGAAGGACAGTTGCGGCTGCGCGCCGAACTGCGGGAGTACTTCAGGGAGCTGCTGCCGGACGGGGTGCCCGAAAACCCTTCCCTCCAGCGCGCGTTGCTGCGCCGCATCGGCGCCGACGGACTGCTCGGACTGGGTTGGCCCGTCGAGTACGGGGGCCAAGGCCGGGGTGCTGACGAGCAGTTCGTCTTCTTCGACGAGGCCTACCGGGCCGGCGCCCCCGTCTCCATGGTCACGCTCAACACCGTCGGCCCGACGCTGATGAAGTACGGGACCCGGGAGCAGAAGGAGTACTTCCTCCCCCGCATCCTCGCCGGGGAGCTCGTCTTCGCCATCGGCTACTCGGAGCCCGAGGCCGGCACCGACCTCGCGTCCCTCCGCACCCGCGCGGTCCGCGACGGCGGGCCCGACGGTGACTGGGTGATCGACGGGCAGAAGATCTTCACCTCCAACGCCCAGAACGCGGACTGGATCTGGCTCGCCTGCCGCACCGACCCGCAGGCGCCCAAGCACAAGGGCATCTCGATCGTCCTGGTGCCCACGGCGGCGCCCGGCTTCTCCTGGACCCCCATCCAGACGGTGGGCGGTCTGACCACCACCGCCACGTACTACGACTCCATCCGCGTGCCGGCCGGCAACCTGGTCGGTCCCGAGCACGGCGGCTGGGGCCTGATCACCAACCAGCTGAACCACGAACGCGTCGCCCTCGCGGCCATCGGCATGCAGGCCGAGGACTTCTACGCGGCGACCCTCACCCATGCCCGCACCGCCGACCCGGTCACCGGGGAGCGTCCGGCCGACCTCCCGTGGGTGCGGTCCCGGCTCGCCGAGGCACACGCGCGGCTGGCAGCCGTACGCCTCCTCAACTGGCGCCTCGTCCAGGACGTCGGCGGCGGCAGCCTCGCCCCGGGGGACGCCAGCGGCGTGAAGTTCCTCGGGACCGAGTCCACCGTCGAGGTGTACCGGATGTGCCAGGAAGTGGTGGGCGAGGAGGCCTTCGTACGGGGGCCCGAGGCCTTCGCGGGCGGCGGGCTGGAACGGATGAACCGGGCCGCGCAGATCAACACCTTCGGCGGCGGGGTGAGCGAGGTCCAGCGGGAGATCGTCGCCATGATGCGGCTCGGCATGAAGGGCAGGAAGCGATGACGGCTGGGACGGCTGGGACGGCTGGTGCGCCCGGTGCGGCAGCATCGACGGGTACGGCAGGAGCCGCCGCTGCCACGGTTGCGGCGGATGCTGCGACCGGGACCGGGACCGGGACCGGGACCGGGACCGAGGCCGAGGCCGAGGCCGAGGCCGCAGCCCGGTTTCACGCGCGGTTGGCGGGCTTCGAAGGCCGGCCCGCCGCCACCGCGGGCCGCGGCAAGGATCCCGTCAACGAACCGATGATCCGGCACTGGTGCGAGGCGATGGGCGACGCGAACCCGGCCTACGCGGGACCGGACGCCATCGCCCCGCCCACCATGCTCCAGGCCTGGACGATGGGCGGGCTCTCCGGCCACGGCGACAGGTCCTCCGCCTACGACGAGCTCTTCTCGCTCCTGGACGGAGCCGGTTTCACCTCCGTGGTGGCCACCGACTGCGAGCAGGAGTACCTCCGCCCGCTCCGGCCGGGAGACACCGTCGCCTTCGACGCCGTGATCGAGTCCGTATCGGCCCGCAAGACGACCAGGCTGGGCACCGGCCACTTCGTCACCACCCGCATGGACGTCCGCGCGAACGGCGAGCCCGCCGGCACGCACCGCTTCCGCATCCTGAAGTACGCACCCGCCGCGAAGAAGCCCGCCGGGCCCCCGGCACGCCGACCCCGTCCCGTGGTCAACCGCGACAACCAGGGCTTCTGGGACGGGGTCCGGGACCACCGGCTCCTGATCCAGCGCTGCACCGCCTGCGCGGCCCTCCGGTTCCCCTGGCTCCCCGGCTGCAACGCCTGCGCCTCGCCCGACTGGGACACGGTGGAAGCCTCCGGCGCCGGCACCGTCTTCAGCTACGTCGTCATGCACCACCCGCCCTTCCCGGCCTTCGACCCGCCCTACGCGGTCGCCCTCGTCGAGCTGGCCGAAGGCGTCCGCATGGTCAGCAACATCACCGGCGTCCCGTACGACGAGGTCCGCATCGGCCTGCCGGTCCGGCTGGAGTTCCTGCGCGTCGACGACGACCTGGAACTCCCCGTCTTCCGCGGGGGCGAGGGCTGATGGACTTCCGCCCCAGCGATGAGCAGGCCGCCGCCGTCGGCCTCGCCGCCCGGATCTTCGGCGACCTCGCCACCCACGAACGGCTCGCCGCCGCCGGCAGCGGCAGCGACGACGAGCTGTGGAAGGCGCTCACCGCGGCCGGGCTGACGGCCGCCGTCGAGGACATCGGCCTCCTCGGGCTGGTCCTGCTGCTGGAGGAGCAGGGCCGCACCACCGCCCAGGTCCCCTTCGCCGCCACCTGCGCGTACGGGGTGCTCCCCGTCGCCGCGCACGGCAGCGCCGAGCAGCGCGCCCGGCTGCTGCCCGCCCTGGGCACGGGCGAGGCGGTCGCCACCGGGGCCTTCCCGGCCCGCGGCCGGATCACCGCCGAGGGCGGCCGGCTCACCGGGACCGCCCCGGTCGTGCCCTGGCTGCGCGGGGCCACACACGTACTGGTCCCGGACGCCGCGCGGGCCCTGTGGCTCGTACGGACCGACGCGCCGGGGGTTGCGGCCTCCCCGGTGGAGACCACGGCTCCCTGGGCCGCCGGCCGACTGGAGCTGTCCGGGGCGCAGGCCGAGGCCCTCGGTTCGGCCGGCGCCCACGACAGCGTGCTCGCGGCCGCCCGCACGGCCTTCGCCGGGCTCCAGGCGGGCGTCTGCGCGGGCTCGCTGGCGCGGGCGGTCGAGTACACCGGCACGCGCGAGCAGTTCGGCCGCCCGCTCTCCACCAACCAGGGGGTCATGCTGCGCGCGGCCGACGCCCACATGGACACCGAGGCGATCAGGGTCACCGCCTACGAGGCGGCCTGGCGCATCGACCAGGGCCTCCCGGCGCGCGAGCACGCACTGACGGCCGCCTGGTGGGCCTCGGAGGCGGGCAAGCGGGTGGTGCACGCGGGGCAGCACCTGCACGGCGGCGCGGGCGCCGATGTGGAGCACCCCGTCCACCGGCACTTCCTGTGGGGGCGCCAGCTGGACGCGTACCTGGGCAGCGGCGCCGAGTTGCTGTCCGAACTGGGCGCCGTACTGGCGCAGGAGGGCTGAGACATGGGACACGGCGCGATACGGGTCGGTACGGAGCTTCCGCCGCTGGAGATCCCGGTCACCCGGACCCTGATCGTCGCGGGCGCGATCGCCTCCCGCGACTACCAGGACGTGCACCACGACGCGGAGCTCGCCCGCGAGAAGGGCTCCCCGGACATCTTCATGAACATCCTGACGACGAACGGCCTGGTCGGCCGCTACATCACCGACCACCTGGGCCCGCGGGCCGTGCTGCGCAAGGTGGCCATCCGCCTCGGCGCCCCCAACCACCCGGGCGACACGATGATCCTGACCGGCACCGTCACCGCCCTCGACGGGGACACCGCCGAGATCCGGGTCCTCGGCGCCAACGGCCTCGGCCACCACGTCACCGGAACCGTCACGGTCATGCTGGCGCAGGGGGGAGCGGCATGAGCGTCCGCGCCCGCGACGCGCTCGGCGGCCGCGCCGCCATCGTCGGCATCGGCGCGACCGAGTTCTCCAAGGACTCCGGCCGCAGCGAACTCACCCTCGCCGTCGAGGCGGTGCGGGCGGCCCTCGCCGACGCCGGTCTGACCCCCGGCGACGTCGACGGCATGGTGACCTTCACGATGGACACCAGCCCCGAGATCACCGTCGCCCAGGCGGCCGGCATCGGCGACCTCTCCTTCTTCTCCCGCATCCACTACGGCGGCGGCGCGGCCTGCGCCACCGTCCAGCAGGCAGCCCTCGCCGTCGCCACCGGCGTCGCGGAGGTCGTGGTCTGCTACCGCGCCTTCAACGAGCGCTCCGGGCGCCGCTTCGGCTCCGGCGTACAGCAGCGGGAACCGTCGGCCGAGGGTGCGGCGCTCGGCTGGTCCCTGCCCTGGGGACTCCTCACCCCCGCCTCCTGGGTGGCCATGACCGCCCGGCGCTACCTGCACACCCACCACCTCACCCCGGAGGCCTTCGGGCACGTCGCGGTCACCGGCCGGCGGTACGCGGCGAACAATCCGGCCGCGTACTTCCACGGCAGGCCCCTCACCCTCGCCGACCACGCCGCCTCGCGCTGGATCGTGGAGCCGCTGCGGCTGCTGGACTGCTGCCAGGAGACCGACGGGGGCCAGGCCCTCGTCGTCACCACCGCCGAGCGGGCCCGCGACCTGCGGCAGAAACCCGCCGTGATCACCGCCGCCGCGCAGGGTGCGGGCCGCCGCCAGGAGGCCATGACGTCCTTCTACCGCGACGACCTCACCGGCCTCCCGGAGATGGACGTGGTCGCGCGCCAGCTGTGGCGCACCAGCGGCCTGCGACCCGGCGACATCGACGTCGCCATCCTCTACGACCACTTCACCCCCTTCGTGCTGATGCAGCTGGAGGAGTTCGGCTTCTGCAAGCCGGGTGAGGCCGCCGATTTCGTCGCTGCGGACGCGCTGCCGATCAACACCCACGGCGGCCAGCTGGGTGAGGCGTACCTGCACGGCATGAACGGCATCGCCGAGGGCGTCCGCCAGCTGCGGGGAACCTCCGTCAACCAGGCCACCGGGGCGGAACACGTCCTGGTCACGGCCGGTACCGGGGTGCCGACCTCCGGACTGGTCCTCGGCACCGACGGCTGAGCACCGGGGAGCCGGGGCCCCTCCTCCTCCACCTACAGGAGGTGGGGGGCACGCCGGTCCTACAACCTGAGGGGGATTCCCCTTAGGCACCTGCGGCCGATTCCGGGACGCGCCCGCGCTCCTAGCGTGGACACATGACCACGCCAGTGTGCACGCTCGCCTCGAACCCGACGCCGTATCCGTCGTTCTCGGCGTACGTCCGTACCCGCGGCACGGTCCTGATGCGCACCGCCCGCTCCCTCACCGCCAACCCGTGCGACGCCGAGGACCTGCTCCAGACCGCCCTCGCGAAGACGTACGTGGCCTGGGACCGGATCGAGGACCACCGCGCGCTGGACGGCTACGTCCGGCGGGCCCTGGTGAACACCCGCACCTCCCAGTGGCGCAAGCGCAAGGTCGACGAGTTCGCCTGCGACGAGCTCCCCGAGACCGAGGAGGCGCCGGCCGCCGACCCCGCGGAGGCGCAGGCGCTGCGCGACGCGATGTGGCGCGCGGTGACCCGGCTGCCGGAACGGCAGCGGGCCATGGTCGTCCTGCGCTACTACGAGGACCTCAGCGAGGTGCAGACCGCCGAGCTGCTCGGTGTCTCGGTCGGCACCGTCAAGAGCGCCGTCTCGCGCGCGCTGGCCAAGCTCCGTGACGACCCGGAGCTCACCCTGGTGCGCTGACACCGGGGCCCGGGCGGACGCGTCCCGCCGGCCGGTGTTTCACGTGAAACACCAGCCCCGCCGGCCCGCCCCACGTTTCACGTGAAACAGCGCGGGCTGCCCCGTGGGCGCGTCCGCTGTTTCACGTGAAACATCAGGGGGGTTTCTACTCTCGGGTAGTGACAGACCGACCGGTACGTGCGCAGAATCGGCAGCATCCGTAGCCGCCGCAGCGCCGCAGCGCTCACTGGGAGGACGCTTTGCTGAGCACCATGCAGGACGTACCGCTCCTCGTCACCCGCATACTCCAGCACGGGATGACGATCCACGGGAAGTCCCAGGTCACGACCTGGACCGGAGAGGCGGAGCCGCACCGCCGCAGCTTCGCCGAGATCGGTACGCGCGCCACCCGCCTCGCCAATGCCCTGCGCGACGAGCTCGGAGTCCGCCAGGACGACCGCGTCGCCACCCTCATGTGGAACAACTCCGAGCACGTCGAGGCGTACTTCGCGATCCCGTCCATGGGCGCGGTCCTGCACACGCTGAACCTGCGGCTCCCTCCCGAGCAGCTCGTCTTCATCGTCAACCACGCCGCCGACCGGGTGGTTCTGGTCAACGGCACGCTGCTGCCCCTGCTGGCGCCGCTGCTGCCGCACCTGCCCACCGTCGAGCACGTCGTGGTCGCCGGCGTCGGCGACCGCTCCGCGCTGGAAGGCCTGGGCGTGCGCGTCCACGAGTACGAGGACCTCCTCGCGGGCCGACCCGACACCTACGACTGGCCCGAGCTGGACGAGCGCCAGGCGGCCGCCATGTGCTACACCTCCGGCACCACCGGGGACCCCAAGGGCGTCATCTACTCGCACCGCTCGATCTACCTGCACTCCATGCAGGTCAACATGGCCGAGTCGATGGGTCTGAACGACAAGGACACCACCCTCGTCGTCGTCCCGCAGTTCCACGTGAACGCCTGGGGGCTGCCGCACGCCACCTTCATGACCGGCATCAACATGCTGATGCCGGACCGCTTCCTGCAGCCCGCCCCGCTCGCCGAGATGATCGAGCGGGAGAAGCCCACGCACGCCGCCGCCGTCCCGACCATCTGGCAGGGGCTGCTGGCCGAGGTCACCGCCAACCCGCGGGACCTGACCTCCATGAAGCAGGTCACCATCGGCGGTGCGGCCTGTCCGCCCTCCCTGATGGAGGCCTACGACAAGCTCGGCGTCCGCCTCTGCCACGCCTGGGGCATGACGGAGACCTCCCCGCTGGGCACGATGGCGCACCCGCCCGCGGGCCTGAGCGCCGAGGAGGAGTGGCCCTACCGGATCACCCAGGGCCGCTTCCCGGCGGGAGTCGAGGCCCGGCTGGTCGGCCCCGGCGGCGACCGCCTGCCCTGGGACGGCGAGTCGGCCGGCGAGCTGGAGGTCCGCGGCGCCTGGATCGCGGGTGCCTACTACGGGGGCGCCTCCGGGGAACCTGTCCGTCCCGAGGACAAGTTCAGCGCCGACGGCTGGCTCAAGACCGGCGACGTCGGCGTGATCAGCCCGGACGGCTACCTCACCCTCACCGACCGGGCCAAGGACGTCATCAAGTCGGGCGGCGAGTGGATCTCCAGCGTGGAGCTGGAGAACGCGCTGATGGCGCACCCCGAGGTCGCCGAGGCGGCCGTCGTGGCCGTCCCGGACGACAAGTGGGGCGAGCGTCCGCTCGCCACCGTCGTCCTCAAGGAGGGCGCGACCGTGGACTACGCGGGCCTGCGCGCGTTCCTCGGCCAGTCGATCGCCAAGTGGCAGCTCCCGGAGCGCTGGACGATCGTCGAGGCCGTGCCGAAGACCAGTGTCGGCAAGTTCGACAAGAAAGTGATCCGCAAGCAGTACGCCGAGGGCGCACTGGAGGTCACGAAACTGGACTGAGCGGTCCTCAGCCCCTGGTGAGCCACGGCCGCAGCAGCCTGCTGACGGCGGGCATGGCCACGTAGGTCATCAGGGTGCTGAAGACGACGGCGAAGGCGGCCGTTCGCAGCACGAAGTGCAGATCCACCAGGTACGGCCCGAGCGCCGCGTTGCCCGCCAGCGAGATCGGGAAGATCGCGAGTCCCGAACTGATCGCCATCTTCCACCGCGGCGGCGCGGGCCGGGCCGTACCCGGCTTGGCGAACCACGTCTCCATGCCGTGCAGTTCCCGCCGGGCTATCTCCGTGTGGTGGTGGCCCAGGCAGTTCGAGAACCACTCCGCCCGCTCGGCGGAGTCCTGCCAGCGCCGGAACGCCTCCTGATTGCGGAAGCGGTGGACCAGGAACCACGGCCCGCCCTCCGCGGCCGGGCGGAAGAGCCCGTAGCCCAGGTGGTCGGGGAAGCGGGCGGCCGTTTCCAGGATGCCGTGCGCCCACGCCTCGAAGGTCTCCTCGTGGCCCGGATCCACCTGCCGCGCGATCAGAAGGTTCACCTCCCCGCTGTCGGCCGGGACGCTCTGCTCGCTCGTGTTCGTGATGGCCATCCGGCCAGGATGGCTAGTTGGTGCCGATCTTGGCCAGCAGGTCCACGATGCGGCCCTGCACATCGGCGGTCGTGGCCCGCTCCGCCAGGAAGAGCACGCTCTCCCCCGAGGCCAGCCGCGGCAGTTCGGCCGCTTCGATGCCAGCCGTCGTGTAGACGACCAGCGGGGTGCGGTTCAGCTGGCCGTTCGCCCGCAGCCAGTCCACGATCCCGGCCCGTCGGCGGCGCACCTGCATCAGGTCCATCACCACCAGGTTGGGCCGCATCCGGGTCGCCAGCTCCACGGCGTCGGTGTCGGCGCCCGCACGGGCGACCTGCAGACCGCGCCGCTCCAGGGCGGCCGTCAGCGCCGTCGCGATCTCGTCGTGCTCCTCGATGAGCAGCACCCGCGAGGGGTGCTGCTCGCTGTCGCGCGGCGCGAGTGCCTTCAGCAGCACCGCCGGGTCCGCGCCGTAGGCCGCCTCGCGCGTGGCGTGCCCGAGCCCGGCCGTGACCAGGACGGGGACCTCGGCGGCCACAGCGGCCTGACGCAGCGACTGCAGGGCGGTCCGGGTGATCGGCCCGGTCAGCGGGTCCACGAACAGCGCGGCGGGGAACGCGGCGATCTGCGCGTCCACCTCCTCGCGGGAGTGCACGATCACCGGCCGGTAGCCGCGGTCGCTGAGGGCCTGCTGCGTCTGCACGTCGGGCGCCGGCCACACCAGGAGACGGCGCGGATTGTCGAGGGGCTCCGGCGGAAGCTCGTCGTCCACGGGGCGCGGTACGGGCCGGTTGACCACCTCGACGGCGCCGCCCGGCCCGTCCAGCGGCTCGGGGCCCTCGTCGGAGCCGGCTTCGGGAGCCCCTATGGCGTACGCGCGGCCCTGGGGCGCCGGCTCGGCGAGGCGCCGCCGGCGGCCCGAACCCGTACCCGTGGCGTCCACGGAGATGCCCTGGCCCAGGGTGCCGAGGGCGCGCACGCTGATCGGCTGGGCGGCCAAGCCCTCGGCCGGGGTGTCCTGCGACTGCCGGGCCCCGGGGACCGCGGCCGGTCCGGAGACCCCGTCGTCCTCGGGAGCCGTCCGGGCGGCCGGAACGGGCCAGGCCGGCGCGGCCGGCAGCCCCCTCCGTCGTCCGGTCGGCTGTACGGCTTCCTCCGCGCCCCCGGCGGGCAGCGCGTCGGCGGCCTCGGGCTCGGCGGCGGGAGCGCCCAGCACCCGGCGGCCGCGCCGCCCGGCGGGACCGTCGGCGTCGGCCTCGGCGGGAGCGGCGGCCGGACCGGCCATGGCGGGGCTCTGCGGTACGGAGGGGGCCGGGGTGGGCCCGGCGGGCAGGGCGAACCCTCCCTCGGGGGCGATGGGCCGGGGGGCGGGAGCCTGCCCGGGAGCGGCCGCCGGCCCGAGGCCGGTCGCCGGCACGGGGCCACCCGGCCGGGCCGGGCCCGGCGCGCCCAGCGTGCGGCGGCGTCCCGCGGGGTGCTCGGTCACCGGGACGGGCGGTACCGGAGGCACGGGCGGTACCGGAGGCATGGGCCCTGCCGGAGGCACGGGCGGCACCACGGGCCCGGTCGGCATCACGGGCCCGGTCGGCATCACGGGCACGGGCGGCAGCGCGGGCATCGCGGTGCCCTCCGGACGCACGGGCAGTCCGGAGCCGGCCTGACCGCCCTCGCCGCTGCCGCCGCTGCCGTCGCCGTCGCGGCCGCGGCGGCGCCCGGTACCGAGTCCCGCCGGGTTCACCGGCGACTGCGCCAGCTCCGGGCCGCCGCCGGCCCCGCCGTCGGTCTCGCCCCGGCGGCGGCCGGAGGACAGCGCCAGCGCGCCGCCGCCCTCCGCCCTGGGGGCGCCAGAGCCGTCGGGGGCTCCGGCCGGCTCGTCGAGGAAGGCGTCCACTCCGCGCCGGGCCCGCCGTCCGCCGGGTCCGGCCGCTCCGGGGGCCGCGACGGGCCCCTTCGGCGCGGGCTCGTCGGCCGCGGGCTCCGCAGGCTCGGGCAGGGTCACCGTCCCGGCTCCCGCGCCCAGCGGAAGCTCCAGCACGTAGGCCCCGCCGGGTGCGCCCGGCACCTCCACCGTCTGGAGCACACCGCCGTGCGCGGCCACGATGCCCCGCACGATCGGCTCGTGCACCGGGCTGCCGCCCTCGTACGGCCCGCGCACCTCGATCCGTACGACGTCGCCGCGCTGCGCGGCGGCCACCACGATCGTCGAGTCGCCGTACCCGCTGCCCTGGGCGGTCTTGCCGGTGGCGTCCACCCCGGCCACGTCCGCGACCAGATGGGCGAGGGCGGTCGCGATGCGGTCCGCGTCCACCTCGGCTTCGATGGTCGGCGCGTGGACGGCGAACTGCGCGCGCCCCGGTCCGATCAACTCGACCGCGCCGTCGACGCCGGCCGCGACGATGTCGTTGATCAGCACCTTCTTCTTCCCGAGCCGGTCGCTTCCGGAGTCCAGGCGCTGGAAGCCGAGCACGTTGTCCACGAGGGTGGTCATCCGGGAGTACCCGGCCGCCAGGTGGTGCAGCAGCTGGTTGGCCTCCGGCCACAGCTGTCCCGCGTCGTCGGCGGCCAGCGTCGCCAGCTCCCCGCGGAGCTCGTCCAGCGGTCCGCGCAGGGACTCCCCGAGGACGGCCAGCAGCTGGGCGTGACGGGCCGCGAGGGCGTCGTAGGGGCGGCGGTCGGTGAAGGTCATCACGGCGCCGACGAGCTGCTCCCCGTCCCGTACGGGCGACGTGGTGAGGTCGACGGCGACCGGCTGCCCGGCCTTGTTCCACAGCACCTGCCCGCGGACGCGGTGCTTGCGCCCGCTGCGCAGGGTGTCGGCGAGGGGGGACTCCTCGAAGGGGAAGGGCGAGCCGTCGGCGCGCGAGTGCTGGACCAGGCCGTGCAGTTCGCGGTTGCCGAGGTCGGTGGCGCGGTAGCCGAGGATCTGCGCGGCGGCCGGATTGACCAGCACCACGCGGCCGTCGGTGTCCGTGCCGACGACGCCCTCGGCGGCGGCCCGCAGGATCATCTCGGTCTGCCGCTGGGAGCGGGCCAGCTCGGCCTCGGTGTCCACGGTCTGGGAGAGGTCGCGTACGACCAGCATCAGGAGCTCGTCGCCGGTGTAGGCGGGTTGCGGCTCGCGGTAGGCGTCGCGGCCGTCGAGATGGGCGCTGGTGACCTCGACGGGGAACTCGCTGCCGTCGGTGCGGCGCGCGGTCATCCGCGTGGGCTTGGTCCGCCCGCCGTCCTCCTCGCCGGGCCGGCGCATGGAGCCGGGGATCAGCTTGGAGTCGAACTCGGGCAGGAGGTCGAGCAGGCCGCGGCCGACGAGCCCGGTCCCCGGGCTCTCCATGACCTCGAGCGCGATCGAATTGGCGTTGACGACCGTGCCGTTGGCGTTGACGAGCAACAGCGCGTCCGGAAGAGCGTCGAGTATTGCTGCGAGGCGAGCAGCGCCTCGGGATGGCCTGCTGCTCACGACGAGCTTCCTCCCTGACCACAACTACCGGCAAGTCACGGGAGGAGTCTAAGGGCACCGCCCCGCGGCGGGGTGGCCGATGTGCGGTGGATACCGCACATTCCGCGCATCCTCCCAGGTCAGGAACGCCCACTCGGAAGCAGAGGTTCCAACTCGTCCCAGCGGTTGATTTCGCATCCGTTGGTCCGCCGGAAGGTCGCGTCCACCGTGCGGCCCTCCCAGGTGCCGGTGATCCGGGCGGTGGCCGGGCCGCCGTACTGGAGGGAGCAGACCTGCCGGTCGGACACGGGGGCGAAGGGGTCCCTCCGTTCCGCGGCGAGCCGGTCCAGCCGGGCGCAGGCCTGCTCGGCCTGGGGGTGGTCGCCTCCGGCGGGGTCGCATTCGAGCCGGTACTCGCGGTCCAACTGCCGGTTGCCGGTGTCGGCCATGGCGATGGTGAGGCGGTCGGGGGCCGGGGCCGGTGCCGTCAGCAGCCGCCCCAGGGGGAGCGGGGGCAGCGGGGGCAGCGGCCCGGCCGCCGCGGCGGCCAGGGCGGAGGTGACGGCGAAGGCGGCGAGACGCAGCATGGGGCACTCCAGGTCGTCCGTACGACGTACGGATGACCAACGACGGAGACGCTCCGACGTTGCGTGTCGCCGGGTACTAAGCCTTTGCCCTCCGGGTGCGCGCCCTTGTACCGTGGGAGCGGATTGGTGAGTGGCCCGTCGGCTGTGTCATCATCTGCACGCACCTTCGTACGCGGGGGTGTGCTGGAGGCGTCGCCTAGTCCGGTCTATGGCGCCGCACTGCTAATGCGGTTTGGGGCTTACCCCCCATCGAGGGTTCAAATCCCTCCGCCTCCGCACCTCACGAAGCCCCGGTCCGTATGGACCGGGGCTTCGGTGTTTTCCGACGCGACCGCTGCGCTGCCCGACGTGTGTGCGAGCCGTCCGGACCCGAGCGGATGATCTTCTTCGGAGGTGTTTTCCCAGGTCAGGCATGGTTTGGCTAATGGATTTCGCGTCCCGGCGAGGTCCATGTATTGTTGTTCTCGCAAGGCCAACGGGGCGCAAAACCCCAGCAAGCCAAGCACTCGTAGCTTAACGGATAGAGCATCTGACTACGGATCAGAAGGTTGCAGGTTCGAATCCTGCCGAGTGCACAGCCGAAAAGGCCCCCCGGTTCGCCGGGGGGTCTTTTGCGTTGTCCGTCCTCGGCTTCCGGGTGGGGTGGTCCTCCTCCTTGGTGGGGAGGCGTACCCCGGGGGATGTGGGGGGCGGGATGGCCCTGGCGGGGGATGTCGTCCCCCAGGGGCCCCGGTACGGTTTCGAAGATCGTTCGAAATCGGCACAAGGGGGAACCCGTGGGACTGTTCGGGAATGCGCACACCGTCGACCCCGTGGCCGCGCAGCGGGACTATGCGCGGCTGCTGGGTCAGGGCGAGCAGGTGCACGCCGCCTACCTGCTGATCCGGGACACCATCCTGTTCACCGACCGGCGGCTGGTGCTGATCGACAAGCAGGGGCTCACGGGCAAGAAGGTGGAGTACCACTCCGTCCCCTACCGCAGCATCACCCACTTCTCGGTGGAGACGGCCGGCCACTTCGATCTCGACGCCGAGCTGAAGATCTGGATATCCGGCAGCCCGACGCCGATCGAGAAGACGTTCACCAAGGGGGTCGACATCTACGAGGTGCAGGCGGTCCTGACGCAGTTCGTCGCACGGTAGCGGCAGGAGTCCCCTGCTCCGGTCCGCAGTCCCTCCTACCCGTTCGAATGGCGTTCGGGCCGATGGCGGGATGGCAGGACCGGATACTGTCCCTGCGAGGGTCGACGGGCCCATGGGAGGGAGACGGCGTGGACGACATCGACCGGGCACTCGTCCTGCGCCTGCAGCAGGACGCGGGCCAGTCGTACGCCGCCCTCGGCGCCGCCGTGGGGCTCTCGGCCGGGGCGACCCACGAGCGGGTGCGCAAACTGCGCGAGCGCGGGGTGATCCGGCGGACCACCGTCGACGTCGACCCTGCCGCGGTCGGCAGCGGGGTGCTGGCCTACGTGATGGTCGACTCCCACGCCTGGATGGGGGAGCGCGGGGAGGACTTCGCGGCGATCCCCGAGATCCAGGAGGCGCACATCATCGCCGGCAGCTCCTCGGTGATGGTCAAGGTGCGGACCGCCTCGACCGGGCAGCTGCAGGACGTGCTCCGCCGTCTCTACGCGATCGACGGAGTCAGCGGGACGCACGCCACCGTCGTCCTGGACACCTTCTTCGAGCGCCCCCTGCCGCTGTGACCTGGTGGTGCACCGGCCTCCGGTGGAGCGGGGGCCGTCCGGTCGTCGGGTGGTACGGGGAGGGGCGCGGGGAGCGGGCCGGCGCGCTCGTCTACGGTCAGCGGCTGGCCTTCGTCGCGCGCGGGGAGCGGCGCTGCCCGGGCGTGCGCAGGGCCGGCAAGCGGACACCCTGTCCCGTGCGCGCCGCCGTGTCCGGGCGGACCGCGAGCGCCCAGTGCCCCGAATGCGCGCGCCTGGACCGGTCGTTCTCGGTGGCCGCGGACACCAACGCGGCCGATCCGCGCACCTACCGGGTCTACCTGGCGTGGTTCGGGCCCGGTCTCGTCAAGGTCGGCATCACCGCCGAGGAGCGCGGCTCCGCCCGGTTGCTGGAGCAGGGGGCGGTGGCCTGGGCCTGGCTGGGACGCGGGCCGCTGATGGCCGCCCGGCGCACCGAGGAGCTGCTGCGGGCCGCCCTCGGGGTGCCCGACCGGATCGCGTACGCCCGCAAGCGTGCCGTACGGACCGCCCTGCCGCCCGCCGCGGACCGCCTCGGCGAGGTCGCCGAGCTGCACGCCCGGGCGGCCGCCCTCCCGGGGTGGCCGCAGTCGCTGGAGCGGATGGCGTGCGAAGTCGTCGACCATGCCGGGCCGTTCGGGCTGGCCGGGCTTCCTCCCGCCGTGCGGGTCCTCACCGGGATGGTGCCGGGTGCGGTCGTCGCCGGGGTGCTGGCCGGGGCGGCAGGACCCGACCTGCACCTCGCGGACGGGCTCGTGGTGGACTCCCGGCTGCTGGCGGGCTGGGAGCTGGCCGTCCCGGAGCCGGCGGCGGTGACGGCCGCGCCCTCGGTGGAGATCCCGTCCGGCGGCGCTCCCGTGGAGCAGGACGGCTTGTTCTGAGGCGCCGCCTCCGTCTGAGGTGCCGCCTCCGTCTGCGGCGCCGCCTCCGTCTGCGGCCATGGTCAAGACTTGGATCCCTTTGGCCGCGCGGGGCGGATTCCGGTGGACAGGCCGGTGGCCACCGCCGAGGGTGGGGGCATGACCGTTCAACCCCTCCCGGCCTTCGAACCGCCCTATCTGATGGCCGTGTTCACCCACGTCCGCACCTCCGACGAGAGCGGCTACCCCGAGACCCTCACCCGAATGAACGAGCTCGTCGCCGCGAATCCGGGCCTCCTGGGACACGAGTCCGCGCGCACCCCCGGCGGCCTCGGCATCACCGTCGCCTACTTCCGCGACCACGACGCCCTCACCGCGTGGCGGCGGGACCTGGAGCACCGGGCGGCCATGGAGCAGGGGCGCGCCCGCTGGTACGAGAGCTACACCCTGCACGTCGCGACCGTCGAGCGGAGCCACGGCTTTGCCCACGACGGCTGAGGCGGTCCGCGCCTTCCGGGCCCGCCTCGGCCTGCCCGGACTGGTCGACGTCCACACGCACTTCATGCCCGAGCGGGTCCTGGCGAAGGTGTGGGACTACTTCGACGCGGTCGGTCCCCTGACGGGCGTCGAGTGGCCCATCACCTACCGCCACGAAGAGGAGCAGCGGGTCGCGCTGCTGCGGGAGTTCGGGGTACGCGCCTTCACCGCCATGCTCTACCCGCACAAGCCGGCGATGGCCGCCTGGCTCAACGCCTGGTCGGCCGGTTTCGCCGCACGGACCCCCGACTGCCTGCACACCGCGACCTTCTTCCCGGAGGAGGGCGTGGCCGCGTACGTCGCCCAGGCGCTCGGGGCGGGGGCGCGCGTCTTCAAGGCGCACCTCCAGGTCGGCGGCTACGACCCGAACGACGTGCGGCTCGACCCCGTCTGGGGGCTGCTCGCCGAGGCCGGGACGCCGATCGTGATCCACTGCGGCTCCGGGCCCGCTGCGGGCAAGCACACCGGCCCTGAGCCGATCGCCCGGCTGCTGGCCCGCCATCCGCGCCTGCCGCTGGTCGTCGCCCACATGGGCATGCCCGAGTACGCCGACTTCCTCGACCTCGCCGACCGGTACCCGGAGGTCCGCCTCGACACCACCATGGCCTTCACCGACTTCGCCGAACGGCTCAGCGCCTTCCCACCCGCCGCCCTGGGGCGGCTCGCGGACCTCGGCGACCGCATCCTGCTCGGCACCGACTTCCCGAACATCCCCTACCCGTACGAGCACCAGCTCCTCGCGCTCGAACGCCTCGGCCTGGGGGACGCCTGGCTCCGTGCGGTCTGCCACGACAACGGGGCCCGCCTGTTCGGCCTCCCCGGCTGAGTCCGGCCGTTTCTCAGGGAATTCACAGGCAGGCGCAAGAACGCTCTCAGAGGCGCCGTCCAGCGTGGTCGCATGACTGCGACGACCACCTCCCCCGCGTCCACGTCCACCAGCAGCCACACGGCCCTCGTGCGCTCCGACGGCGGGCCCTGCCGGGTGCTCGTCGTCGACGACGAGGCCTCGCTGTCCGAGCTGCTGTCCATGGCCCTGCGCTACGAGGGCTGCGAGGTCCGCAGCGCCGGGGACGGGGCCTCGGCGGTCCGGGCCGCGCGGGAGTTCCGGCCGGACGTGGTGGTCCTCGACATCATGCTGCCCGACATGGACGGGCTAACCGTCCTCGGACGGCTGCGCCGGGAGATCCCCCAGGTACCGGTGTTGTTCCTGACCGCCAAGGACTCGGTCGAGGACCGGATCGCGGGCCTCACCGCGGGCGGGGACGACTACGTCACCAAGCCGTTCAGCCTGGAGGAGGTCGTGGCCCGGCTGCGCGGCCTGGTCCGGCGGTCGGGGGCGGCGCAGGCCGCGCGCGGCGGCTCCGAGCTGGTCGTCGGCGACCTCCGGCTCGACGAGGACAGCCACGAGGTGGTCCGCGCCGGCCTGGAGATCCATCTGACGGCCACCGAGTTCGAGCTGCTGCGCTACCTGATGCGCAATCCGCGGCGGGTGCTGAGCAAGGCGCAGATCCTGGACCGGGTGTGGTCGTACGACTTCGGGGGCCAGGCCAACGTGGTCGAGCTGTACATCTCCTACCTGCGGCGCAAGCTGGAGAGCGGCCCCGGGCTGCCCTCGATGATCCACACCCGGCGGGGCGCCGGCTACCTGATCAAGCCGGCCGAGTAGTGGCCCTGCGCCCGCCCCGGCCCGCCGGACCGCCCCGACCGGGCCGCTCGCCGGGCCCCGGTCGTCCGCCGCGCCGCAGCCCGCACCGCCCGCACCGCCCGCACCGTCCGCCCCGGTCCCGGCGGCGGCCCTGGTCGCTGCGGACCCGGCTCGTGGTCTCGGCGGTGCTGCTGATCGCTGTGGTGGGCGCCTCCATCGGCACCGTCACCACCCTCGCCCTGCGCTCCTACCTGGTCGAGCAGCTCGACAAGCAACTGCGGATCTCCGTGGACATGGCCGCCCGGCCGCCCGGCGCGGGCAGGCCGGTCCGGGAGTCCGTCCTCGGCCCCGGCACCCCGCTGGGCGCCGTCGGAGTCCGCTTCCGCTCCGACGGCACGGTGGCCGGTTCCGAGCGCAGTGTCCGCGCGGAGGACCCCGAACTGGGCAACCGCCGGTCCCTCACCGCCGCCCAGACCGCCGTCCTCACCGGAGCCGCACGCCCGGCCGAACCGGGCCGCGCCACCGCTGTGGACCTGGACCTGCCGGGGGTCGGCGCGTACCGGGTGCTGGCCGCCCCGGACGGGAGCCTCGTCCTGGGCTTCCCCCTGCACACGCTCGACTCCACCGTGCGGACCCTGGTGTGGGTCGAGGTGTGCGTCACCGCGGCCGGGCTGATCGCCGCCTCCCTCGCCGGACAGGCGCTGGTCGCAGTGGCCCTGCGCCCGCTGCGCCGGGTCGCCGCCACCGCCACCCGGGTCTCCGAGCTGCCGCTGCACAGCGGTGAACCGGCGCTCCACGAACGGGTCCCCGACGCCGAGGCCGATCCCCGCACCGAGGTGGGCCAGGTCGGCGCCGCGCTCAACCGGATGCTGGGCCACGTCTCCTCCGCCCTGATCGCGCGCCAGCAGAGCGAGACCCGGGTCCGGCAGTTCGTCGCCGATGCCAGTCACGAGCTGCGCACTCCGCTGGCCTCCATCCGCGGGTACGCGGAACTGACCCGGCGGGGCCGGGAGGAGCCGGGCCCCGACACCCGGCACGCCCTGGGCCGCATCGAGTCCGAGGCCACACGGATGACCGGGCTGGTGGAGGACCTGCTCCTGCTCGCCCGGCTCGACGCCGGCCGGCCGATCTCCACCGGAGCCGCCGACACCGACCTGGCTCCGCTCGTCGTCGACGCCGTCAGCGACGCCCGGGCCGCCGGCCCGGAGCACCACTGGCGCCTGCGCCTGCCGGACGAGCCCGCCACGGTCCGCGCCGACCCGGCCCGCCTCCAGCAGGTCCTGGTCAACCTGCTCGCCAACGCCCGCACCCACACCCCGCCCGGCACCACCGTCACCGCCGGTGTTTCACGTGAAACATCCGCCGTCCGGCTTCGCATCGAGGACGACGGGCCCGGTATCCCGCCCGAGTTGCTCCCCCGCGTCTTCGAGCGCTTCGCCCGCGGCGACGCCTCCCGCTCCCGGGCCGCGGGCTCCACCGGCCTCGGCCTCGCCATCGTCCAGGCCGTGGTCGCGGCGCACGGGGGGCGGGTCGGCGTGGCGAGCGAGCCGGGCCGGACCTGCTTCGAGGTCCTGCTGCCGCTCGCGCCGGACACCCCTGCCGGACGGGACGGGGATGTCGTAGGGGACGCATCTGCCGGACCGGGCGTGGATGCCGGCCCCGGCGGGCCGGACACACCGCGCGGGCCGGCCGGAGCGGACACCCCGACGGACTCACAGACGGGCCACAGGCTCACCACACGACGGTGACAGGGCGCCCCGCGAGAGTCGGTTCATGCCAACCGACGCCTCTCCCGGGGCCCTTCCGGCACGGGCGCACCTCGCGCCCGTGCCCGGCGAGCCCGTCCTCGACGTGGTGATACCGGTCTTCAACGAGGAGAAAGACCTCGGCCCGTGCGTGCGCAGGCTGCACGAGCACCTCACCCGTACGTTCCCGTACCCGTTCCGGATCACGGTCGCCGACAACGCCAGCACCGACCGGACCCCGGAGATCGCGGCCGGCCTCACCGCCGCCCTGGACGGCGTACGGAGCACCAGGCTGGAGGCGAAGGGCCGGGGCAGGGCGCTGCGCACCGTCTGGTCGGGCTCCGACGCGCCCGTCCTCGCGTACATGGACGTGGACCTCTCCACCGACCTCAACGCCCTGCTGCCGCTGGTGGCCCCGCTGATCTCCGGGCACTCCGACCTCGCCATCGGCACCCGCCTCGCCCACTCCTCCCGGGTGGTGCGGGGGGCGAAGCGGGAGTTCGTCTCGCGCGCCTACAACCTCCTGCTGCGCTCCTCGCTCGCCGCCGGATTCAGTGATGCCCAGTGCGGGTTCAAGGCCATCCGCCGCGAGGTCGCCGAGCGGCTCCTGCCGCTGGTCGAGGACTCGGGCTGGTTCTTCGACACCGAGCTGCTGGTGCTCGCCGAGCGGGCCGGGCTGCGCATCCACGAAGTGCCGGTGGACTGGGTCGACGACCCCGATTCCACCGTCCACATCGTGCGGACCGCCACCGAGGACCTCAAGGGCGTCTGGCGGGTGGGCCGCGCGCTGGCCGTCGGCGCCCTGCCGCTGGACCGGCTGGCCCGCCCCTTCGGCGACGACCCGCGCGACCGCGGCGCCCTGTCCGGGGTGGACGGCGGGCTGACCCGACAGCTCCTCGGCTTCTGCGCCGTCGGAGCGCTGTCCACCCTGCTCTACCTGCTGCTGTACTCGGCCTTCCGCACCGGGACCGGCCCGCAGGTCGCCAACGGCGCGGCCCTGCTGCTCTCCGCCGTCGCCAACACCGCCGCCAACCGGCGGCTCACCTTCGGCGTCCGCGGCCGCGAGCGGGCCCTGCGCCACCAAGCCCAGGGCCTGGTGGTGTTCGCCATCGGACTGGCCCTGACCAGCGGCTCGCTCGCGGCCCTCGGTGCGGCAGCGGCCCGGCCCGCGCACACCACCGAGCTGGCCGTCCTCATCACCGCCAACCTCGCCGCCACCGTGCTGCGGTTCCTGCTCTTCCGCGCCTGGGTCTTCCCCGACCGGCGCGGCCCCGACACCCCTACGCCCAAGGACAGCCGATGACCACGGCCGCATTTCCGCCCCTTTCGCCCGGCGTGCCCGACGTGCCCGGCGCGCCCGGCGCGCCCGACGCGCCCGACGCGCCCGTCCCGGCGGCCGCGGTGCGCGCCGCCGCCGACCGCCCGCGCTGGGAGCGCCCGGCCCTCGCCGGGCTCCTGATCGCCACGGCCGTCCTGCTCCTGTGGGACCTGGGCGCCTCCGGCTACGCCAACTCCTTCTACTCGGCAGCCGTCCAGGCGGGCGCCGAGAGCTGGAAGGCCTTCTTCTTCGGGTCCTCGGACGCGGGGAACTCCATCACCGTCGACAAGCCCCCCGCCGCCCTGTGGCCGATGATGCTGTCGGTCCGGCTGTTCGGGCTCGGGGCCTGGCAGGTCCTCGTACCCCAGGCGCTGATGGGTGTGGCGACCACCGCAGTCCTGTACGCGGCCGTACGGCGCCAGTTCGGGCCGGGGGCCGCGCTGCTGAGCGGGGCCGCCTTCGCGCTCACCCCGGTGGCGGCGCTGATGTTCCGCTTCAACAACCCCGACGCGCTGCTGACGCTGCTGCTGACGGCCACCGTGTACTGCGTGCTGCGCGCCCTCGAGGGGGCGCACACCCGCTGGCTGCTGTGGGCCGGCGTCGCGGTCGGCTTCGCCTTCCTCACCAAGACCCTGCAGGCCTTCGTCATCCTGCCGCCGCTCGCCGTCGTGTACGCGGTCTGCGCACCCACCCGGCTGCGCAGGCGCCTGGGCCAGCTGATGCTCGCGACGGGAGCCATGGTGGTCGCGGGTGGCTGGTGGGTGGCGGTCGTGGAGCTGTGGCCGGCGGGATCGCGCCCGTACATCGGCGGCTCGCAGACCAACTCGTTCCTGGAACTGACGCTCGGCTACAACGGACTGGGCCGCATCAACGGCAACGAGACCGGCAGCGTCGGCGGCCGGCCCGGCGGGGGCGGGGGAGGCGGCTGGGGCGAGACCGGCATCGACCGGCTGTTCTCGGCCAACATCGGCGGACAGATCTCCTGGCTGCTGCCGGCGGCCCTGGTCCTGCTCGTCGCGGGCCTGGTGGTGACCCGGCGGGCCCCGCGGGCCACCGGAAACCTGGAGAGCACGGCCCGGGCGGCCTTCCTGGCCTGGGGCGGCTCGTTGCTGGTCACCGCGCTCGTCTTCAGCTACATGCAGGGCATCTTCCACGAGTACTACACGGTGGCCCTGGCGCCGTTCGCGGCCGCGCTGATCGGCATGGGCGCCTCCGTGCTGTGGGAGGAACGGGGCGCCCCGGCCGCCGCGCTCACCCTGTCCGGGGTGCTGGCCTTGACCGCGTTGTGGTCGTACGTGCTGCTCGGCCGGGCCACGGGCTATCTGCCGTGGCTGCGCTGGGCGGTGCTGGTGGCCGGGCTGCTCGCGGCGGTCGCGCTGCCGTTGGCCATGCGGTTCGGGCGGCGGATGCTGCCGGCGGTGGCCGCGCTGGGGCTGGCGGCGTCCCTGGCCGGGCCGTTCGCGTACTGCATGACCACCGTGGGAACGGCGCACACGGGCTCCATCGTGACCGCCGGCCCGGCGGTGGCGGGAGGCCGGGGCGGACCGGGCGGCGCGATGCGGTTCGCCCCCGGCGCGGAGCGGGGCCCGGGGGGTCCCGGCGCGACCGGCGGCGCGGGTGCGCCGACGCCCGGGGGCGCCCCGCAGGGCGGTACGGGCCGCCCGGTGCCGGGCGGCCAAGGCGGCCAAGGCGGCCAAGGCGGCCAGGCCGGCCCCGGCGGTGGCCTCGGGCGGGCGGGCGGCGGCCTGGGCGGTCCCGGCGGCCTGCTGGGCGGCACCCGGGTCGGGGCCGAGGCCGCCGCGGCCCTGCGCGCCGACGCCGGGAAGTACACCTGGGTGGCGGCCGCCATCGGCTCGCAGAACGCGGCGGGCTACCAGCTGGCCTCGGGCTCGCCCGTGATGGCGATCGGCGGGTTCAACGGCAGCGACCCCTCGCCGACCCTGGAGCGGTTCCGGGAGTACGTGAAGGCCGGGAAGATCCACTGGTTCATCGCCCCGGCAGGCGCGGACGGCGCCGCGGCCGGCGGCAGGCAGGGGGGTGGCGGCGAGAGCCGCGTCCGCGGCGGCGCCGGCGGGGGGCCATCGGGCGCCACCGGGACCGCCATCGAGACCTGGGTCAAGGCCACCTTCGAGCCGACGACCATCGGCGGAGCCACCTTCTACGACCTGACGGCGCCGGTGTCCGCCGCGTCCTGACGGGCCGGCCGTCCGACCCCGCTCCGGCGGACCGGGCGCGCCGGTTCGCGGCGGGCCGCTCGCCGCAGCCGAAGCGGAGGCCGCCGCACCGATCCGGGTCGGGCGGCGGTCTCGGCCGATCCGGGCGTCCGCGGTCAGACCGCGGCGGAGGCCTCGGCCGGAGTGGTGGCTCCAGGCGCTCCGGCGGCGGCCGGAGCATGGGCTGCGGGCTTCGACTGCAGGGCGACCTCCTTGATGAACAGCACCAGCACCAGTCCGAGGAGCGCGAACGGGGCCGCGTACAGGAAGACGTCGCCGACGCCGTGCCCGTACGCGGACTCGACGACCTCGCGGAAGGGCGCGGGCAGCTTGTCGAGGTCGGGGATGCCGCCCCCGGCGGTGCCGCCGTGCCCCATGGCCGCGGCCTTCGGGCCGAGGGCGGCGAGGCCGTCCTGGACGTAGTGGGTGACCCGGTTGGCCATGACCGCTCCCAGCGCGGAGACGCCCATGGCGCCGCCGAGCGAGCGGAAGAAGGTGACGACGGAACTGGCCGCGCCGAGGTCCTCGGGGGCGACCTGGTTCTGGGTCGCGAGGACGAGGTTCTGCATCATCATGCCGAGGCCGAGGCCGGTCAGCGCCATGTAGATCGCGATGTGCCAGTACGGGGTGTCGTACCGCAGGGTGCCCAGCAGGCCGAGTCCGGCCGTCAGGAGCACGCCGCCGCCGATGAGCCAGGCCTTCCAGCGGCCGGTCTTGGTGATCACCTGACCGGAAGCGGTGGAGGAGACGAAGAGCCCGGCGATCATCGGAATCGTGAGGACTCCGGACATCGTGGGGGACTCACCGCGGGCCAACTGGAAGAACTGGCTGAAAAACACCGTCCCGGAGAACATCGCGACGCCCACGAACAGCGAGGCCGCGGAGGCGAGGGTGATGGTCTTGTTGCGGAACAGCCGCAGCGGGATGATCGGGTCGCTCGCGCGGGACTCGACGAGGACGAAGAGCAGGCCCAGCGCGACGGCGCCGCCGGTCATCGCCCAGGTCTGCCAGGAGACCCACGCGTAGGAGTCGCCGGCCTGGGTGACCCAGATGAGCAGCAGCGAGACGGCCCCGCTGATCAGGAGGGCGCCCGGCCAGTCGACCCTGACGTCGCGGCGCACCACCGGCAGCTTCAGGGTCTTCTGGAGCACGATCAGGGCGATGACCGCGAAGGGCACGCCGACGTAGAAGCACCAGCGCCAGCCGAGCCAGGAGGTGTCGGTGATGACGCCGCCGAGGAGGGGGCCGCCGACGGTGGCGACGGCGAAGACCGCGCCGAGGTAGCCGCTGTACCGGCCGCGCTCGCGCGGGGAGATCATCGCGGCCATGACGATCTGGGCGAGGGCGGACAGGCCGCCGACGCCGATGCCCTGGACCACGCGGCAGGCGATCAGCGTGCCGGTGTTCTGGGACAGGCCCGCGACCACGGAGCCGAGGACGTAGATCACGAGGGATATCTGGACCAGCAGCTTCTTGCTGAACAGGTCGGACAGCTTGCCCCACAGCGGGGTCGACGCCGTCATGGAGAGCAGGGCGGCGGTCACCACCCAGGTGTACGAGGACTGGGTGCCGCCGAGGTCGCCGATGATCTGGGGCAGGGCGTTGGAGACGATCGTGGAGGACAGGATCGCCACGAACATGCCGAGCATCAGCCCGGACAGCGCCCTCATGATCTGCGCGTGGGTCATGGACGTGTCGTCGGGCGTCGTTCCCGACCGGCCGTCGCCTCCGCGCACACCGGTGGGTGTGGTCGTAGCCATGTGTTTCCTTCGGTCTAGAAGCTCGATCGGAGTCGGGCCAGCAGGGTGTTGAGTGCGTCGACGTCCTCGGCGGACCAGTCGGCCAGCGCTTTCTCCAGCGCCTCCCGGTAGCGGGCGCCGAGCTCGCTCAGGAGCGCCCGGCCGGCCGGTGTCAGGCGCAGGATGCGGCAGCGGGCGTCGCCCGGGTCGGTCTCGCGGTCGATCCAGCCCCGGTCGGCGACGTGTGCCACGTGCCGGCTGGTCACGGAGACGTCGATGGCCATGAACGCCGCCAGCCGGCTCAGCCGCATCTCGCCGTGCCGGTCGAGGACGGTGAGGACGGCGGCGGCGCCCGCCGGGCAGTCCGGGGGCAGTATCCGGGCGAGGTCGCGCTTGACCGCGCCGATCCCGGAGAGCTGGCGGGCCAGTTCCTCGTACCGGGTGGCGGTGTTCCGAGCGGTCGGAGCGGTCACCGGACGTCCCCCCATCTTGTTGCTTAGAGCAACCATAGAAGCGGATGGTTGCTACAGGCAAATGAATTCGGGGGGTGGGGCGGTAAAGGAATCGGAAAACCGGCTAGGGTCCTGCTCCATGGCTGCGAACCACAACTCACAGGGCCCCGAGGGCAACTACGACCCGGCGGGCAGCACTCAGATGTTCCGGGCCTTCGTCGAGGAGGCCGCGCCGGTCAGGCAGTCGGGCCCCGGAGCCCGGCAGCAGCGCCGGGCGGATCAGCAGCGGTCCGGCTCGAAGAAGCTCGCGCGCCTGGGCCTGGCCCTCGGCCTGCTGCTCGTCCTCGGCGCCGCCCTCTGGTTCGTCCTGCGCTGACCGGGCCGGTACGGGTCTCCCCCGGGCGGTACGGGTCTCCCCCGGGCCCGGGGGAGCCGGAGGCCGGCGGGCCCGCGGGTCCGGGCGGTCAACTCCAGCTGGCCGTGACGTTCCTGGTCTCCACGTGCATCCCCAGCGGGACCCGCCAGGCTTGAACGCACACGGTGTAGGTATGCGTCTTCACGGCTCCGCCCGCCAGCGGGCCGGGCAGCGGCTGGGTGGTGGTGATCGTGGCCCAGTCGACGCCGAGGGCGCCGATGATGTGCGTCGCGAACGAGACCGTGCCCGAACGGGCTGCGGTGGTACCGGTGTTGGTGAAGGTCACGGTGACCCGCTCGCACCAGCGGTCTGCCGCGGACGTCCTGGCCGGCGTGGAGAGCGTCAGCCGTGCCGGTGTGGCCGGCGGCGGCGGGGCGGGCGGTGTGGTGCCCGGCTTGGTGCCGGGGCCCGTGCCCGGCGGGGTCGCGGGGGCGCCCGGCGTGCCGGGACCGCCCGGGGCGCCGCTCGGTGGCGTGGCCGGCGTCGCGGAACCGGGCCGTCCGCCGGGCGCGCCGGAGGAGCCGGACGGGGTGGTGGCGCGGCCGGGCCCCGGGGCGCTTCCGGGGTCCGCTGCGGCGCCGCCGGGGGCGGTGGACACCGCTCCGCCCCGGGCGGAGCCGCCCGTCGGCCGGGCCTGCGCCGCATCGGGCGGCGTACGGGACGACACGGCGGAGCCGGCCGCCGTCGCGGGGCCGCCGAGCTGCTGGAACTCGACCGGGCCCTGCGGCGCCACCTTCTCCCCCGCGCCCCGTTCGGGGCCCGGGGCCGCGGGCCCCACGGCGACGTAGCCGTCCGGTGCCGGGCCGCCGCAGCCGGTGAGGCCGACGGCGGACGTGCAGCAGCACAGGGTGAGCAGAGCGACCGCGCGGGATCCCTTTCGCATCGCGCCAGTTTTGCTGACGCCCCGTCAATTGGGAACCCGGCGGGAGCGGTTTCGGCGGCTACTCGCCGATGAGGCCGACGCGCAGTTGCGCGAGGGTGCGGGTCAGCAGCCGGGAGACGTGCATCTGGGAGATGCCGACCTCCTCGCCGATCTGCGACTGCGTCATGTTCGCGAAGAACCGCAGCATGATGATCTGACGTTCCCGGGGCGGGAGCTTGGCGAGCAGGGGCTTGAGCGACTCGCGGTACTCGACGCCCTCGAGCGCGCTGTCCTCGTAGCCGAGGCGGTCCGCGAGCGAGCCCTCGCCGCCCTCGTCCTCGGGGGAGGGCGAGTCGAGCGAGGAGGCGGTGTAGGCGTTGCCGACGGCGAGGCCGTCGACGACGTCCTCCTCCGAGACCCCGAGCACGGCGGCGAGCTCCGGCACGGTCGGCGAGCGGTCCAGCTTCTGGGCCAGCTCGTCGCTGGCCTTCGTCAGCGCGAGGCGCAGCTCCTGGAGCCTGCGCGGGACGCGGACGGACCAGGAGGTGTCCCGAAAGAATCGTTTGATCTCGCCCACGACGGTCGGCATCGCGAAGGTCGGGAACTCCACACCGCGTTCGCAGTCGAACCGGTCGATGGCCTTGATCAGGCCGATCGTGCCGACCTGGACGATGTCCTCCATCGGCTCGTTGCGGCTGCGGAACCGGGCCGCGGCGTACCGCACGAGCGGCAGGTTCAGCTCGATCAGGGTGTCGCGCACGTACACCCGGTCCGGGCTGTCCGCGTCCAGGCCGGCGAGGCGCAGGAAGAGGGCGCGGGACAGGGTGCGGGTGTCGATGGCTTCCGAGCGGTCGGACACGGCCGGTGCCGGGCTCTTGACGAGCGTGAGCACCTTGGAGCTGCCCTGGTCTACGGACATGCCACCCCCTTGAGGTCGCGGACGGTCGCGTACGGCGCGCCCGTCGGAGGAACGCAGCCTCCACCTGAATACCGGAGGCGGGGCTGCGGCAAACGCGGTTCAAGCAGAATGTCACATGTCGGCAACACGCTGTAGCGCCAAGTCGACATATATCTCCAGCGACAGAGGGGGTCGGGAGGGGGTTGGCCCGTTCTGTCGGGAAACGCGTGAATGATCTCCACTCGTTCCGGTTACGCCTCGATCCTGTTTGCGGATCTCAGTCGGGCGAAACTCCGGGCGAGCAGCCGGGACACGTGCATCTGGGAGACGCCGAGCTCGGCGCTGATCTGCGACTGCGTCAGGTTGTTGTAGTACCGCAGGAGCAGGATGCGCTGTTCGCGCTCGGGCAGCTGGACGAGGAGGTGGCGGACGAGGTCGCGGTGCTCCACGCCGGCCAGCTCGGGGTCCTCGTAGCCGAGGCGGTCCAGCAGTCCCGGCATGCCGTCGCCCTCCTGGGCGGCCTCCAGCGAGGTGGCGTGGTAGCTGCGGCCCGCCTCGATGCAGGAGAGCACCTCGTCCTCGGTGATGCGCAGCCGCTCGGCGATCTCGGAGGTGGTCGGCGTGCGGCCGTGGAGGGTGGTGAGGTCCTCGGTGGCGGCGTTCACCTGCACCCACAGCTCGTGGAGGCGGCGCGGCACGTGGACCGTGCGGACGTTGTCGCGGAAATACCGCTTGATCTCGCCCACGACGGTGGGCATCGCGAAGGTCGGGAACTGCACGCCGCGCTCCGGGTCGAACCGGTCGATGGCGTTGATCAGGCCGATGGTGCCGACCTGGACCACGTCCTCCATCGGCTCGTTGCGGCTGCGGAAGCGGGCGGCCGCGTACCGGA
>NZ_JBHXSC010000038.1:0-70416 GCF_042716505.1 Streptomyces sp. NPDC058674 | reverse complement strand
CCGCCCGCGTCGGCGCGGCCCCCGGGCCCCCCCCCCCGGGGGGGCCGCGGGCGACGGGGCGGGCCCGGGCCCCCCCGGGGGCCCGGGCCCCGGCCCGTTCCGTCCGCGCCCACACCCGCACGCACCCCGCGTGCGGCCCGCGCGCACCCGCTACTGGGCGCCGGGGCGCACCAGGCCGCTCTCGTACGCGTACACGGCCGCCTGGACCCGGTCCCGGATCCGCAGCTTCGTCAGGACGTGGCCCACGTGCGTCTTGACCGTGGTCTCGCTCACGAACAGGTCCGCGGCGATCTCCGCGTTCGACAGGCCCCGGGCCACCAGCTTCAGCACCTCGACCTCGCGCTCCGTCAGCGTCCCCAGCGTGTCCGGGACGCTCTCCTCGCCCGACGGCAGGTGACCCGCGTACTTGTCGAGCAGCCGCCGCGTGATGCTCGGCGCGAGCATCGCCTCGCCCGCCGCCACCACCCGGATCGCCTGCACCAGCTCATGGGCGGGAGCGTCCTTCAGCAGGAACCCGCTCGCCCCGGCCCGCAGCGCCTCCACCACGTACTCGTCCAGGTCGAACGTGGTCAGCACCAGCACCTTGGCCGGACCGTCCCGCCCCGGACCGGTGATCTGGCGGGTCGCCTCCACCCCGTCCATCCGCGGCATCCGGATGTCCATCAGCACCACGTCGGGCTGGAGCGCCCGCACCTGGTCGAGCGCCTGCAGGCCGTCCCCGGCCTCGCCGACCACCGCCAGGTCCTGTTCGGCCTCCAGGATCATCCGGAAGCCGGTGCGCAGCAGTGGCTGGTCGTCGACCAGCAGGACGCGGATCGCCACAGGGTCTCCCTCGTATTCGTCGGACGGCTTCGGCGGACGCCGCCCATTCTGCCCTGGCCCGAAGATCAGCCCTCGGCCGGGCGCGCCCCGACCGCGCCCCGGCCCGCCGCCGCGTCCCCGTCCGCCGCCGGGCGCGGGACGATCGCCAGCGGATAGGCCGGGGGAGTCCCCCCGAACTCCGGGCACACGGCCCGGTGGTCGCACCACCCGCACAGCTTCGTCGGCCGCGGACGCCAGTCACCCGTCTCCGTCGCCTCCCGGATCGCCTCCCACAGCGCGAGCAGCTTGCGCTCCACCCGCTCCAGGTCCGCGATCACCGGGTCGTACGTCAGCACGTCCCCGCTGCCCAGGTACACCAGCTGCAGCCGCCGGGGAACCACCTGCTTGAGCCGCCACACCACCAGCGCGTAGAACTTCATCTGGAACAGCGGGCCCTCCGCGTACTGCGGCCGCGGCGCCTTGCCCGTCTTGTAGTCGACGATCCGCACCTCGCCCGACGGCGCCACGTCCACCCGGTCGATGATCCCGCGCAGCCGCAACCCCGACTCCAGCTCGGTCTCCACGAAGAACTCCCGCTCCACCGGCTCCAGCCGCGTCGGGTCCTCCAGCGTGAACCACCGCTCCACCAGCGCCTCGGCCTCCGTCAGCCAGCGCGCCAGCCCCGCACCCGCGTCGTCCTGCGGGAACAGCTCCGTCAGCTCCGGCTTCGCCTCCAGCAGCCGGTCCCACTGCCCCGGGATCAACGACTTCGCGCGCGGCGCGGTCCGCTCCGGCGCCGGATGGTCGAAGAGCCGCTCCAGCACCGCATGGACCAGCGTCCCGCGGGTAGCAGCGGCACTGGGCTTCTCGGGCAGCTTGTCGATCACCCGGAACCGGTACAGCAGCGGGCACTGCATGAAGTCGCCGGCCCGTGAAGGGGACAGCGACGTGGGCGCCGCGGCGCGCGGCGCCGCGTCGGCATCGGCTGCGCCTGGTACGGCACCGGAGCTCGTCGTCATGGACAAAACCCTACGGCCCGCGACCGACAGCACACGCATACCATCGACGCCGAGCCCCCTCGCACTGCATGATCGGAGCACCACACCCCGCTACAGGGCGACACGAGCCACACCGGAAACACACGTACCGAACGAAGGAAAGCCGTGGCAGACACCGACGAAACCGGCGAGCGCCGAGGCCGGCGCTCCGGACCGGGCGGCGGACTCCTCATGGGCCGCCCCTTCGGAGTGCCCGTCTACGTCTCGCCCAGCTGGTTCCTCGTCGCCGCCCTCATCACCTGGGTCTTCGGCGACCAGCTCGACCGCATCCTCCCCGGCCTCGGGCCCGTCCGCTACCTCGTCTCCCTCTTCTTCGCGGTGGCCTTCTACGCCTCGGTCCTGGTCCACGAACTCGCGCACACCGTCGCCGCCCTGCGCTTCAAACTCCCCGTCCGCCGCATCCAGCTCCAGTTCTTCGGCGGCGTCTCGGAGATCGAGAAGGAGTCCGAGACCCCCGGCCGCGAGTTCGTCCTCGCCTTCGTCGGCCCGCTGCTCTCCCTCGCCCTCGCGGGCGTCTTCCACCTCGGCATGAAGGCCGTCGACCCCTCCAGCGTCCCCGGCGTCCTCCTCGCCGGCCTGATGATCTCCAACCTCCTCGTCGCCGCCTTCAACCTGCTCCCCGGCCTCCCCCTCGACGGCGGCCGCATGCTCCGCGCCGTCATCTGGGGCATCACCGGCAACCCGATGGCCGGCACCGTCGCCGCCGCCTGGATCGGCCGCGGCCTCGCCGTCGCCGTCCTCCTCGGCCTCCCGCTCCTCACCCACACCGGGACCATCGGCGACCGCGCGGACTCCATGGGCGGCATGAACACCGTCATGGACGCCCTGCTCGCCGCGATCCTCGCCGCCATCATCTGGACCGGAGCCGGCAACAGCCTCCGCATGGCCCGCCTGCGCACGCACCTCCACGAGCTGAGCGCCCGCACCCTCACCCGCCGCGCCATCCCCGTGGAGCACACCACCCCCCTCTCGGAGGCCCTGCGCCGCGCCAACGAAGCGGGCGCCCGCGCCCTCGTCGTCGTCGACGGGAGCGGCGACGCCGCCGCCATCGTCCGCGAGAGCGCCATCGCCTCCGTCCCCGAGCACCGCCGCCCCTGGATCGCCGTCAGCACCCTCGCCCAGGACCTCACCGACGGCATGAAGGTCTCCGCGGACCTCACCGGCGAGGAACTCCTCGAACACCTGCGGGCCACTCCCGCCACCGAGTACCTCGTCCTCGAACCGGGCGGCCGGATCTACGGCGTGCTGTCCACCCTGGACGTCGAGAAGGCCTTCGTGAAGGCCATGGCGCGGCCCCAGTCCTGAAGCCAATACACTGGTCACATGTCCGAACCGACCGGTGCCGCCCGCCGACGCGGGCCCTTCGAGGTCGGGGACCAGGTTCAGCTCACCGACCCCAAGGGCCGCCACTACACGTTCACGCTCGAAGCCGGGAAGAATTTCCACACCCACAAGGGTTCCTTCCCGCACGACGAGCTGATCGGTGCTCCCGAGGGCAGTGTTGTCCGTACCACGGGCAACGTCGCGTACCTCGCGCTGCGTCCCCTGCTCCCCGACTATGTCCTGTCCATGCCCCGCGGTGCCGCCGTGGTCTACCCCAAGGACGCGGGCCAGATCCTGGCCTTCGCCGACATCTTCCCCGGCGCCCGCGTCGTGGAGGCAGGTGTCGGATCCGGCTCCCTGAGCAGCTTCCTGCTGCGCGCCATCGGCGACCAGGGCATGCTCCACAGCTACGAGCGCCGCGCGGACTTCGCCGAGATCGCCACCGCCAACGTCGAGCGCTACTTCGGCGGCCCGCACCCCGCGTGGCAGCTGACCGTGGGCGACCTCCAGGACAACCTGTCCGACACGGACGTCGACCGCGTGATCCTCGACATGCTGGCCCCCTGGGAGTGCCTGGAGGCCGTCTCCAAGGCCCTGGTCCCCGGCGGCATCCTGTGCTGCTACGTGGCCACCACCACCCAGCTCTCCCGCACCGTCGAGTCCATCCGTGAGTTCGGCTGCTACGCCGAACCGCAGCCCTGGGAATCGATGATCCGCAACTGGCACGTCGAGGGCCTGGCGGTCCGCCCCGACCACCGCATGATCGGCCACACCGGCTTCCTCGTCACCGCCCGCCGCCTCGCGGACGGCGTCGAGCCGCCGATGCGCCGCCGCCGCCCCTCCAAGGGCGCCTACGGCGAGGACTACGACGGCCCCGGCAGCGACCGGTCCGCCTGACCCCCGGCGCCGCGGCCGGCCGACCGGCCGCACCCCGGGCCCCGGCCCAACACGACGGCGCTGCGGCGCAGTTCCCCGAGCACGTCGGGAACTGCGCCGCAGCGCCGTTTCGTTGTCCCCCACGTCGCTCCGGCCGGTCCGGACCCGCCCGTTCCACCCCGGTGTGAGGTGTGGCACGATGCTGGCTCCCCGTCACCCTTCGCACAGGAGACACCCCGCGTGCTGCAGAGCCCCGCCGAGCCGGCACCGACACCGCACACCCCGGCGCACAGCCCCGCCAGGCCCGTCCACTGGCTCGCCACCGCCCTCGCCGTGGCCGCCGTCATAGCCGCCGCGGGACTCGCCCAGCCCGCCACGGGAGCACCCGCGGCCGCACCGCACCCCGCCGCCGGCCCGCCGGCCGCCGCCCCCGACGCGGCGGCGGTCGCGTACCCCCTCGACTGCAAGGGGGCCCCGCAGGCCGTCACCGCCACCGCCGAGGGCGACCTCGACGCCGACGGCCGCCCCGAGACCGTGGCCGCCGTCCGCTGCGACGCGGGCTCCGGCACCCCGCCCCACGCCCTCTACGTACTCGCGCAGGACCCCGCCGAGGGCTCCCGCCCCCGCGTGGTGGCCACCCTCCTCGACACCGCCCGGCGACAGACCGCCACCGGCCTCACCGTGCGCGACGGAGCCGTCACCGCCACCCTCCTCGGCTACTCCTCGCCGGAGGTCCCCCGCTACAGCCCCGATGTGAAGAAGCTCGCCAAGTGGCGCTGGACCGGCGGAAAATTCCGCCAGGAGCTGACGGACTCGACCGCCAGAAGTGTTTGAAGCCTCACTCGGCGTCGGGACCGAAGACTTCCACCCGGTCCGAGACACGCCTCACGTGAATGCAGTCGCCCGGACACTCCTTCGCCGAGTCGACCACGTCCTGGAGCAGCGTCAGGGGAACCGGAGTGGTAGCCCCCGCCTGCTGGAGCAGCTCGTCCTCACCGCTCTTCACGTACGCCAGACCGTCGATGTCCAGCTCGAACACCTCCGGCGCGTACTGCGCGCAGATGCCGTCGCCGGTGCAGAGGTCCTGGTCGATCCAGACCTCCAGCGGCTCGCCGGCCTCGCCGACACCGCCCGTCGGGGCCTCGTGCTGCACGGTCATATCTCCTGCCGTTCCCTGCGCTGAGTGATCCGTCCCGGTCGCCACACGCGGCAAGTCGCGCGAGCTCGGACGGGTGTTGAACAGTTCGACCTTACAACCGGCTGCTTCCCGAGTTTGATGGGTGGGTATTTCCTTGGCGAGAGGGAGTACGCAAGGGTGAAGATCGGACACACCTCTACCGTCTTTGTGATCTAGGGGTTTCAATCACCACCAGCCCAGGTAGGGTCAGGAAGCGTCCAGCTCCCCTTGGAGGAGGTGAGGACCGTGGCAGCCCACGACGACGACATCAACCGCGGCATCCGGCCCGGGCGAGGGTCTGAAGACCCCGCTGGCCAGGTTGCCTTTCTCGAGCAGGAAATCGCCGTCCTGCGACGTAAGCTCGCCGACTCTCCGCGTCACACGAGGATTCTCGAAGAGCGGATCGTCGAGCTACAGACAAATCTGGCCGGCGTCTCCGCGCAAAACGAACGACTCGCGAACACGCTCCGTGAGGCCCGGGACCAGATCGTGGCCCTCAAAGAGGAAGTCGACCGGCTCGCACAGCCGCCGGCCGGCTTCGGTGTCTTCCTGCAGTCCAACGAGGACGGCACCGTCGACATCTTCACGGGGGGCCGAAAGCTCCGCGTGAACGTCAGCCCCAGCGTCGAGCCGGAAGACCTCCGGCGCGGCCAGGAGGTCATGCTCAACGAAGCCCTCAACGTGGTCGAGGCCATGGCCTACGAGCGGGCCGGGGACATCGTCACCCTCAAGGAGATCCTGGAGGACGGCGAGCGCGCCCTGGTGGTCGGGCACACCGACGAGGAGAGGGTGGTGAGGCTCGCCGAGCCGCTCCTGGACATCACCATCCGCCCCGGCGACGCCCTGCTGCTCGAACCCCGCTCCGGCTACGTCTACGAAGTGGTCCCCAAGAGCGAGGTCGAGGAACTCGTCCTCGAAGAGGTCCCGGACATCGACTACGACAAGATCGGCGGCCTGGGCGACCAGATCGAGCTGATCCGCGACGCCGTCGAGCTCCCGTACCTCTACCCCGACCTCTTCAAGGAGCACGAACTGCGGCCGCCCAAGGGCATCCTGCTCTACGGCCCGCCCGGCTGCGGCAAGACGCTCATCGCCAAGGCCGTGGCCAACTCCCTTGCCAAGAAGGTCGCCGAGGTGACCGGCCAGCCCGCCGGGAAGTCGTACTTCCTGAACATCAAGGGCCCCGAGCTCCTCAACAAGTACGTCGGCGAGACCGAGCGGCACATCCGCCTCGTCTTCCAGCGCGCACGGGAGAAGGCGAGCGAGGGCACCCCCGTCATCGTCTTCTTCGACGAGATGGAATCCCTCTTCCGCACCCGCGGCTCCGGTGTCAGCTCGGACGTGGAGAACACCATCGTCCCGCAGCTGCTCGCCGAGATCGACGGTGTGGAGGGCCTGGAGAACGTCATCGTCATCGGCGCCTCCAACCGCGAGGACATGATCGACCCGGCCATCCTGCGCCCCGGCCGGCTCGACGTGAAGATCAAGATCGAGCGCCCGGACGCCCAGGCGGCGAAGGACATCTTCGCGAAGTACCTCAAGGCCTCGCTGCCCCTGCACACGGACGACCTGTCCGAGCACCAGGGCTCCACGGCCGGCACCGTCCACAGCATGATCCAGACCGTCGTCGAGCAGATGTACGCCGAAACCGAGGAGAACCGCTTCCTCGAGGTCACGTACGCCAACGGCGACAAGGAAGTCCTCTACTTCAAGGACTTCAACTCGGGCGCGATGATCCAGAACATCGTCGACCGCGCGAAGAAGATGGCCATCAAGGACTTCCTGGAGCACAACCAGAAGGGTCTGCGGGTCTCCCACCTCCTCCAGGCGTGCGTGGACGAGTTCAAGGAGAACGAGGACCTGCCCAACACCACCAACCCGGACGACTGGGCCCGGATCTCCGGAAAGAAGGGCGAGCGGATCGTATTCATCCGCACGCTCGTCACCGGAAAGCAGGGTGCGGACACCGGACGCTCCATCGACACGGTGGCGAACACCGGTCAGTACCTCTGACCGAGCGGAGCGGCTGCGGATGTCCTCCGGGGCATCCGCAGCCGACTGCTTTACCGACTGCTTTTCGGCCGGTGACGCGGCCGATTCAATGACGGAAACGATCTCCCGCCGAGCGCTCAGTGGTCCTAGGCTCTTCCATACCGCCGGACGCGCAGTGCGGGGACGGGCACCGCACGGGAAAACGCACCGGAGCACCAGCGGTACTTGAGCGCCGCCCCCGAAGGGGGGCGCCGCCGGGCAAGGAGGGCCGCATGACCGTACGGCGAGTAATGGGGATCGAGACGGAGTACGGGATCTCCGTCCCGGGGCACCCGAACGCCAATGCCATGCTCACCTCGTCCCAGATCGTCAACGCCTACGCGGCGGCGATGCACCGGGCGCGACGCGCCCGCTGGGACTTCGAGGAGGAGAATCCGCTGCGGGACGCCCGCGGCTTCGACCTCGCCCGCGAGGCCGCGGACAACAGCCAGCTGACCGACGAGGACATCGGCCTCGCCAACGTCATCCTGACCAACGGCGCACGGCTCTACGTGGACCACGCGCACCCCGAGTACAGCTCGCCGGAGATCACCAACCCGCTGGACGCCGTGCTCTGGGACAAGGCCGGCGAGCGGATCATGGCCGAGGCGGCGGTGCGGGCGGCCCAGCTGCCGGGAGCCCAGCCCATCCACCTCTACAAGAACAACACCGACAACAAGGGCGCCTCCTACGGCACGCACGAGAACTACCTGATGAAGCGGGAGACCCCCTTCTCGGACATCGTGCGCCACCTGACGCCCTTCTTCGTCTCCCGCCAGGTGGTCACGGGCGCGGGACGCGTGGGCATCGGCCAGGACGGCCGCGAGCACGGCTTCCAGATCAGCCAGCGCGCGGACTACTTCGAGGTCGAGGTCGGACTGGAGACCACCCTCAAGCGCCCCATCATCAACACCCGCGACGAGCCCCACTCGGACGCCGAGAAATACCGCCGCCTGCACGTGATCATCGGCGACGCGAACCTGTCCGAGATCTCCACCTACCTCAAGCTGGGCACCACCGCCCTGGTCCTGTCCATGATCGAGGACGGCTTCATCAACGTCGACCTGGCCGTCGACCAGCCGGTCCGCACCCTGCACCAGGTCTCCCACGACCCGGACCTCGCCCACCTGATCACGCTGCGCAGCGGTCGGACACTGACCGCCGTACAGCTCCAGATGGAGTACTTCGAGCTGGCCAGGAAGTACGTGGAGGAGCGCTTCGGCTCCGACGTGGACGAGCAGACCGCGGACGTGCTGACCCGCTGGGAGGACGTGCTGGGCCGGCTGGAGAGCGACCCGATGAGCCTGTCGGGCGAGCTGGACTGGATCGCCAAGCGGGAGATCCTGGAGGGCTACCGGCGCCGGGACGGGCTGGAGTGGGACGCGGCCCGGCTGCACCTGGTGGACCTCCAGTACGCGGACGTACGGCCGGAGAAGGGCCTGTACAACCGTCTGGCGGCGCGCGGCAAGATGCAGCGGCTCCTGGAGGAGCCCGCGGTCGGGCGGGCGCAGAGCAAGCCGCCGGAGGACACCCGGGCGTACTTCCGGGGGCGCTGTCTGGAGCAGTACGCGGACGACGTCGCGGCGGCCTCCTGGGACTCGGTGATCTTCGACCTCCCGGGCCACGACTCGCTCCAGCGGGTCCCGACGCTGGAGCCGCTGCGGGGCACCCGGGCGCACGTGAAGGAGCTCCTGGACCGGTGCCGTACGGCGGAGGACCTGGTGCGGGTGCTTTCGGGGCGCTGAACGGGCCTGAAAGGTCCCCGGTCCGGGAATCATGAAGACAGCCGGACGTTATGCCGGGACCTTTCGAGCAACTGCGGGGACGAATGTCGGACCCTCCTTGTAGGGTCCGACGTAAGGTCTGATCTTGAGGGAGCCCCGAATCCCGGGGTCCTTCGACGTGAGCGTGCGAACCGAGCGGGGTGAGGTAGACATGGCGACCAAGGACACCGGCGGCGGACAGCAGAAGGCGCAGCGCTCGACCGAGGAGGTCGAGGAGGCGGCGGTCGAGGAGACCACCGATCTCAAGGAGCGCCAGGAGAAGCTCTCCGATGACGTCGACTCCGTACTTGACGAGATTGACGATGTCCTCGAGGAGAATGCTGAGGATTTCGTGCGGTCGTTCGTTCAGAAGGGTGGCCAGTAGGCCATTTGACCTTCGAAACGAAGGTGGGGGGCTGGGTGAGTGTCCGACGGTACGAAGCGGTGCTCGCGATGCAAGCAGGACAGGCCGCGCGCGGAATACGCGAGCAACCGGTCGGTGCCCGACGGCTTGCAGGCCTATTTCCGCACCTGCTCGGCTGAGTACTACAAGCAGCGCCAAGAGGCGAAGGGCAGGACGGTGCGGGTGAAGGTGCCCGTACCGTCCGGAAGCAAACGGTGCCCTCGGTGTGAGGAGGTCAAGCCGCACTCCGAGTGGGAGCAGAACAAGACGACTTCGGACGGGTGGTCCAGCTATTGCCGCTCGTGCCGTGCGCAGCTCAACAGGGCGAGTTATTTCAAGCGGAAGTACGGGATCACCGAGACTCAGCGCGAGGAGATGATCGCCGCTCAAGGCGGTGTCTGCGTGATCTGCCGACAGGCTTCGGCGGAGCATGTTGATCACGATCATCAGACGGGTAGGGTCCGAGGCGTGCTGTGCTTCAGCTGCAACGCAGCCTTGGGGCAGTTCAAGGACCGGCCGGACGTCATACGGCGTGCAGCCGCTTACGTGGAAGGAAACCTGTGGAACCCAACACTCGTAGCACAGGGCGTCTACCGGCAGCCTTCCTGACGCCGGGCTCGTCCTCCTTCATGGACTTCCTGGGCGCGCACTCGCCCGAGATGCTGCCCGGCAACCGCAGGCTGCCGGACGGTGTGATCGAGGCGCCGCACGGGACGACCATCGTGGCCGCCACCTTCCCCGGCGGGGTCGTGCTCGCCGGTGACCGGCGGGCGACCATGGGGAACATGATCGCGCAGCGGGACATCGAGAAGGTGTTCCCGGCCGACGAGTACTCCGCCGTCGGCATCGCCGGTACGGCCGGCCTGGCCGTGGAGATGGTCAAGCTGTTCCAGCTGGAGCTGGAGCACTTCGAGAAGGTGGAGGGGGCGACCCTTTCGCTGGAGGGCAAGGCGAACCGCCTGTCCACCATGATCCGGAGCAACCTGGGCATGGCGATGCAGGGGCTGGCCGTCGTACCGCTCTTCGCGGGCTACGACGAGGCCAAGGAGAAGGGCCGGATCTTCTCCTACGACGTGACCGGCGGCCGCTCGGAGGAGCACGGCTTCGCCGCCACCGGGTCCGGTTCGATCTTCGCGCGCGGCTCCATGAAGAAGCTGTACCGCGACGACCTGACGGAGCAGCAGGCCACGACCCTGGTCGTGCAGGCCCTGTACGACGCCGCCGACGACGACTCGGCGACCGGCGGTCCGGACCTGTACCGCCGGATCTTCCCGATCGTCACCGTCATCACCGACGAGGGCTTCCGCAGGCTCAGCGAGGCCGAGTCCTCCGAGCTCGCCCGCGCCATCACCGAACGGCGCATGGAGCAGCCCGACGGCCCGCGCGCCGCCCTGCTCTGACCATCCGCCGCCCCGTAGGAGCCCAGAAGAAAGGGACGGACAGCCGGTGTCGACTCCGTTCTACGTATCACCCCAGCAGGCCATGGCCGACCGGGCCGAGTACGCCCGCAAGGGCATCGCCCGCGGTCGCAGCCTGGTCGTGCTCCAGTACGCCGACGGCATCGTCTTCGTCGGCGAGAACCCCTCCCGCGCGCTGCACAAGTTCAGCGAGATCTACGACCGGATCGGCTTCGCGGCCGCCGGCAAGTACAACGAGTACGAGAACCTGCGGATCGGCGGTGTGCGCTACGCGGATCTGCGCGGCTACACCTACGACCGCGACGACGTGACGGCCCGTGGGCTGGCGAACGTCTACGCCCAGACGCTGGGCACCATCTTCTCCTCGGCCGGCGAGAAGCCGTACGAGGTGGAGCTGGTGGTGGCGGAGGTCGGGGCGACGGCCGCGGGCGACCAGATCTACCGGCTGCCGCACGACGGGTCGATCGTGGACGAGCACGGCTCGGTCGCGGTCGGCGGCAACGCCGAGCAGATCAGCACCTTCCTGGACCAGCGGCACCAGGACGGGATGACGCTGGCCGAGGCGCTGAAGCTGGCGGTGCAGGCGCTGTCCAGTCAGGCGAACGGCGCCGACAAGGCGATTCCGGTCGAGCGGCTGGAGGTCGCGGTGCTGGACCGGACGCGGGCGCAGCAGCGCAAGTTCAAGCGGATCCGGGGTCGGCAGCTCGCCCGGTTGCTGGAGGCGGACGTCCCGGCCGCGGCGCAGGCGGACGCCGTGTCGAACGACGAGGCTCCGGAGGACGAAGCGGAGTAGCAGGTCCGGGGAGGCCCCGGTCCGCCCGTGAGGGGTGGGCCGGGGCTTTCGCGCGTCCGGGGCCGGGGCCGGGGCTGGGGCCGGGGGTGGGGCCGGGCCGCGGCTGCGCCGGGGCCGCCGGGGCCAGTCCGCGGCCGGGCGCCGCGGGTGCGGGCCGCCGGCCGGGACGTGCGTCAGGCGCGCGGGGCGGGGCCGGTGGAGTCGCGGACGACGAGGCGTACGGGGAGGTCGGGGGCGGTCCACGGGGTGCCGTCGAGGACGGCGAGGAGGGCGGTCATGCCCTGTTCGCCGACGCGTTCGGCGGGGAGGTGGACGGTGGTGAGCTCGGGTTCGACGGCGGTGGCCAGGGCCAGGTCGTCGAATCCGGTGACGGAGAGGTCCTCGGGGACGCGCAGGCCGAGGCGGCGGGCGGCCTTGCAGGTGCCGGCGGCCAGGATGTCGTCGTCGCAGACGACGGCGGTGGGCCGGTCGCCGGGGGCCGCCAGGGCGGCCTCCACGGCCGTACGGGCGCCGTCCACGGTGAGCGGGGCCCGTACGGTGCGCAGCTCGGCGGAGGGTGGCAGGAGGGCGGCCAGGGCTTGGGCGCGGACGTCGAAGGTCCACGAGTCGACGGCCGAGGCGAGGTGGAGGAAGCGGTGGTGGCCGAGGCCGAGGAGGTGCTCGGTGACCTGGCGCATGCCGTCGGCGATGGCGAGGTTGACGTGGGCGGCGGCTCCGTCCGGGGCGGGGTCGCTGTCGAGCATGACCAGGGGGAGTCCGTCGCCTCCTAGGGCGGCGAGGGCGTCGGAGGCCATGGAGGAGGCGATGACCCCGTCGAGGGCGGCGCGGGCGGAGGCGAAGGGGTCGCGGGCCGGTCCGGTGCCGTCGGGGGAGGGGTAGAGGACGACGCCGAAGCCGTGTTCGGCGGCGACCCGGGCGGCGCCGGTGTAGACGCGGGCGAAGAACTCGTTGGTGAGGGCCGGCACGACGAGCAGGGCGGTGCGGGTGGACCCGAGGCGGAGGTTGCGGGCGGCGAGGTTGGGCCGGTAGCCGAGGCGGGCGGCGGCGTCGCGGACGAGGCCGGCGGTCCGTTCGGACACGCGCCCGCGCCACTTGTCGCCGAGGACGAGGGAGACGGTGGCCTGGGAGACCCCGGCTGCGGAGGCCACGTCCCGGCTGGTGGGTCTCGTCACACGGAGCTCCTGGGGTGCGGGGCCGACGGGGGTTCGGCGGGTGGTGCGGCGGGGCGGTGCGGGCCGCGGGGTGGACCGACGGGCTGCGGCCATGGTACGTATGACGCGTCAAGTTATACGTATTACCCCGGCTGGTTCCGGGCGGAGAGGGGCGGACATGGCCGCGGGATACGCGGAGCTGCTCAGGACCCGGCACGCCGCGAGGCTGCTGGTGGGCACGCTCCTGGGCCGGTTGCCCAACGCCGTCGCGCCCATCGCGATCGTGCTGTTCACGCGCGCCGAGGGCGGCAGCTACAGCCTCGCGGGCGCGCTGGCAGCCGTCTACGGAGTGGCGAACGCGGTGGGGCAGCCGCTGCTCGGCCGGGCGGTGGACCTGTTCGGCCAGCCGCGGGTGCAGCTGCCGGCCGCCGTGGTGTCCGCGCTCGGCATGGTGTGGCTGGCGGCGGCCGGCACCGGCTCGGCGGTCGCCGCCTACGGCTCGGTGGCCGTCGCCGGGCTCTTCACGCCGCCGCTGGAGGGCGGGCTGCGCGCGCTGTGGCCCGGCGTCCTCGGCGGCAGGCAGGAGCGGGTGCACGCCGCGTACGCGATGGACGCCGTCGCCCAGGAGGTCATGTTCACCGTCGGCCCGCTGCTCGTGACGGTGTGCGTCGCCCTGTGGAGCCCGGCCGTCGCCCTGCTGGTGCTGAACGGCGTCGGGGTGCTGGGCGCCCTGTCGGTCGTGGTCAGCGAGCCCTCGCGGACGTGGCGGTCCGAGCCGCGCGAGGCGCACTGGCTGGGCGCCCTGCGCTCGCGGGGGCTGCTCGCGCTGCTCGGCGCCTTCTTCTTCGTGGGGGCGGCGCTCGGGTCCATCACGGTGGCCGGCGTGGCCTACGCCGACGACCACGGCGACCAGGCCGTCTACGGCTGGCTGATGGCGGCGCTCGGCCTCGGCGCGCTGATCGGCGGTGTCTTCTACGGGGCGCGCCAGTGGGCCGGCGCCCCGGAGGCGCGGCTGCGGCGGATCGTGGCCCTGCTGGCGGTCTGCTACCTCCCGCTGATGCTGGTCCCGGGGCCGGTGGCGATGGCGGCGCTGGCGGCGCTGGCCGGTGTGTTCCTGGCGCCGGCGCTCGCGTGCGCGTTCATCGTGGTGGACCGGCACGCCCCGGCGGGCACGGTGACCGAGGCGTTCTCGTGGCTGGTGACCTTCTTCGGGGTGGGCGCCGCCATCGGCACCGGTCTGGCCGGTCCCGCGGTGGAGCTGGGCGGCACGGCGGCGGGCTTCGGCGTGGCGAGTGTGGCGGGGGCGGCCGCGCTGCTGGTGCTGAGCGCCACGCGGCGGGTGCTGGCGACCGCGGGCGGCGGCCACCCGGTCGCGGGCCCGCCGGACGGTGCGTCAGGGGCCGTCGCGCAGGCCGCGTCCGGGGCGCCCCCGGCGGTCTGAGCGGGCTGCTCCCGGCGGTCTGACCGGGGCACCGCCGGGGGGCTCATCGGAAAATGATCGAAACGGCGTTCTCGAACTCGGTTTCAGAACAGTGCCAGCGGCGTAATGTTCAGTCATGGACCGCCGCATTTTCGGGCTGGAGAACGAGTACGGCGTCACGTGCACGTTCAGGGGACAGCGCCGACTGTCTCCTGACGAAGTGGCGCGCTACCTCTTCCGCCGTGTTGTGTCATGGGGCCGCAGCAGCAATGTCTTCCTGCGGAACGGCGCCCGCCTCTACCTCGACGTGGGGTCGCATCCGGAATACGCAACACCGGAATGCGACAACCTGACCGAACTGGTCACCCACGACAAGGCCGGCGAGCGCATTCTCGAAGGCCTGCTCGTCGACGCCGAACGCCGCCTGCACGAGGAGGGAATCGCGGGCGACGTCTACCTCTTCAAGAACAACACCGACTCGGCGGGCAATTCGTACGGCTGCCACGAGAACTACCTGGTGGCCCGGCACGGAGAATTCTCCCGCCTGGCGGACATCCTCATTCCGTTCCTCGTCACGCGCCAGCTGATCTGCGGCGCGGGCAAGGTGCTGCAGACCCCCCGGGGCGCGGTCTACTGCGTGAGCCAGCGGGCCGAGCACATCTGGGAGGGCGTCAGCTCCGCCACGACCCGCTCCCGGCCGATCATCAACACCCGGGACGAGCCGCACGCGGACGCGGAGCGCTACCGCCGGCTGCACGTGATCGTCGGCGACTCCAACATGTCGGAGACGACCATGCTGCTCAAGGTCGGCGCCACCGACCTGGTGCTGCGCATGATCGAGGCGGGCACGGTCATGCGGGACCTGACGCTGGAGAACCCGATCCGGGCCATCCGCGAGGTCAGCCACGACATCACGGGCCAGCGCAAGGTGCGCCTCGCCAGCGGCCGGGAGGCCTCGGCGCTGGAGATCCAGCGCGAGTACTACGACAAGGCCGTGGACTTCGCCGAGCGCCGGGGCATCCGCACCGGCGTGGTGGACCAGGTGCTGGAGCTGTGGGGCCGCACCCTCGACGCCATCGACGCCGAGGACCTGGACCGGATCGGGACCGAGATCGACTGGGTCATGAAGTACCAGCTGATCGAGCGGTACCGGGCCAAGCACAACATGACGATGTCGAACCCGCGGGTGGCGCAGATAGACCTCGCCTACCACGACATCCACCGCCGGCGCGGGCTGTACTACCTGCTGGAGCGCAAGGGTCAGGCGGCGCGGATCTGCAACGACCTCAAGATCTTCGAGGGCAAGTCGGTGCCCCCGCAGACGACGAGGGCGCGGCTGCGCGGCGACTTCATCCGCCGGGCGCAGGAGCAGCGGCGGGACTTCACCGTCGACTGGGTGCACCTGAAGCTCAACGACCAGGCGCAGCGGACGGTGCTGTGCAAGGACCCCTTCCGGTCGGTGGACGACCGGGTGGAGAAGCTGATCGCCGGCATGTAGGACGCCGGTGTGACCTCGCACCCGATCTTCCCGGGGCCCCGTACGCATCTCGTACGGGGCCCCGCGCACGGCTTAGAGTGGCGACGACCGCCTTGCCGTCTGAGATCTGAGGAACACGTGCGCCGACTTGCCGGCCTGCTGGTCGTCCCCCTGCTGCTGCTGTCGACAGCGGCGTGCGGAGACGACAGCGGCTCCGATTCCGCCTCGACGAAGAACGGGGTGCCCGCGATCACCAAGGGCGCCAAGTTCGGGGAGAAGCCCACCCTGTCGCAGGGGAAGGGCGAGCCGCCCAAGGAACTGAAGGTGGAGACGCTCAGCGAGGGCCGCGGCCCCGCGCTGAAGAAGGGCGACATCGCCCAGGTCAACTACCTCGGCCAGGTGTGGGACGGCAAGGAGCCGTTCGACGAGAGCTTCGGCCGGGGCACCCCCTTCGACGTGACCGTCGGTGCCGGTGCGGTCATCAAGGGCTGGGACCAGGGCCTGGAGGGCCAGAAGGTCGGCAGCCGCGTCGAGCTCGTGATCCCGCCGGCCCTCGGCTACGGCGAGCAGGGCTCGGGCGAGAAGATCAAGCCGAACGCGACGCTGGTCTTCGTCGTGGACATCGTCAAGGGCGCCACCGTCCCCGCCTCGGCCAAGGGCAAGGAGGTGGCCCAGGAGAACAAGGACCTGCCCAAGGTCGGCACGAACACGGACGGCAAGGAAGTCGCCGTGACCGTCCCGAAGGACACCGCCGAGCCGGCCAAGCTGGTCTCGAACTACGTCCTGGAGGGCGACGGCCCGGCGGTGAAGGACACCGACAACGTCGTCGTCAAGTTCAACGGCAAGACGTGGAAGGACGACAAGACCTTCGAAAGCACGTACGCCGCCGACACGACCGTCACCTGGCCGATGGAGCAGCTTTCCGTCAAGGGCTTGAAGGAAGGCCTGATCGGCAAGAAGGCCGGCAGCCGCATCCTGCTGGTCGTCCCGCCGGACCTGGGCTTCGGCGACAAGGAGCAGGGGACCATCCCGGCGAAGTCGACGCTGGTCTTCAGCCTCGACATCCTCGCGGTGATGTAAGACTGTTCCGGTTGACCGGTTCGTACGTATGAGGAGCAGTTCCGTGAGCAAGCAGCTCGAGAAGCCCGAGATCGACTTCCCCGAGGGCCCGGTCCCGACCGACCTCGTGATCGAGGACGTCTGGCTGGGCGACGGCGCCGAGGCCAAGGCCGGTTCCCGGGTCTCCGTCCACTACGTGGGCGTGGCCTTCTCCACCGGCGAGGAGTTCGACGCCTCCTGGAACCGCGGCGCGCCGCTGCAGTTCCAGCTCGGTGTCGGCCAGGTCATCGCCGGCTGGGACCGGGGCGTACAGGGCATGAAGGTCGGCGGCCGCCGCAAGCTGACGATCCCGGCGGACCTCGCGTACGGCGACCGCGGCGCCGGCGGTGCCATCAAGCCGGGCGAGGCGCTGATCTTCGTCTGCGACCTGATGGGCGCCTGACACCACGGGTGTGACCAGAGCGAGGGCCCCTGCCGACCGGCAGGGGCCCTCGCTTTTGCCCGGGCGCGCGGGGGCGGTACCGTCACGGTCACGGGTGTGTGTGTCGAGAGCGGGGGAACGGCGTCGATGGCGATTGCCAAGGCCGAGCGGCTGATGAATCTGGCGCTGTGTCTGCTGGGGACCCGCCGGCCGCTCAGCAAGCGCGAGCTGCGCGGCTCCATCGAGGCCTACATGGAAGCCGGCAACGACGAGTCCTTCAACCGCATGTTCGAGCGGGACAAGGACGACCTGCGCGAACTGGGCCTGGTCATCGAGACGGTCGAGAACCTCGACGGGGACACCGGCTACCTCGCCCGCCGGGACAGCAACCGCCTGCCGGCCGTCTCGCTGGACGCCGAGGAGGCCGCCGCCCTGGGCCTGGCGGCGAAGGTCTGGCAGCAGGCGCGTCTGGCCGGAGCGGCCAGTGGCGCCCTGCAGAAGCTGCGGGCCGCCGGCATGCCGGAGGCGAGCGATCCGTACGAGGGGCAGCACAGCGCCATCGAGCCGCGCATCCCCGTCCACGAGGCGGCCTTCGAGCCGCTGATGCTGGCCTGCCGGGACCGGCGGCCGGTGGTCTTCGACTACCGCAAGTCCACCGCGGCCCGCCCCGAGTCCCGCCAGGTGGAGCCGTGGGCGCTGGAGTGCTGGCGCGGCCACTGGTACCTCGCCGGCTACGACCGCGACCGCGGGGCCGAGCGGGTGTTCCGGCTCTCGCGGATCACCGGGAAGGTCCGCTCCCGGGCCGGCGCGTACACCGCCGGGGTGCCCGACGTGGTGACCGTGCGGGAGACCGTGGCGAGCTGGGCCGGGGAGAGCGCGGACCGCTCCGCGCTGATCCGGCTCCGCACCGGGGCGGGCTACCCGCTGCGGGCCAAGGCCACCGCCGTGCGCGAGGGCGGCGACGGCTGGGACGAGCTGGAGATCCCGTACGGACACGGGCTGGACGCCTGGCTGGTGGAGTTCGGCCCGGACGTGGTGGTCGTGGAGCCCGCCGACCTCCGGGCGGACGTGGTCGACCGGCTCCGCGCCGTCGCCAAGGGCTGACCGGGCCGCCGGGCGGTCCGGGCCGACCGGGTCCGCCACCGCACCTTCCGAGGCCGCGGGTCCGCCGCGGCGCCTTCCGTGACCGCGGTGCCCACCGGACCGCGCCATCCGCAAAGCACGCCCTGAGGGGGAGACGTACCAGCATGGCTGCCAACGCCATCGACCAGACCCGCCGGATGCTGTCCCTGGTGACCTATCTGCGCGAGCGGCCCGGGGCGCACGTCGCCGACGTGGCCCGGGCCTTCGGGATCACCGAGGACGAGCTGATCTCGGACCTCGACGTGCTGCCCATGTGCGGGACCAGCTTCCGCGGCGGGGACCTGCTCGACATCGACACCGACGGGGAGCGCATCTGGTGGCGCAACCCCGAGGCGTCGGGGGAGTCCACCGCCGAGCCGCTGCGCCTGGCCGCCGACGAGGCGACCGCGCTGCTGGTCGCCGCGCGCGCCGTGGCGACCCTGCCGGGGCTGCGCGAGAGCGACCGCGACGCGCTGCTGCGGGCCACCGCCAAGCTGGAGGCGGCCGCGGGAGAGGCCGCCGGGGCCAGCTCCCGGCTCTCGGTGACGTTCGAGTCCGAGGGCGGGGTCTTCGCCGACGTCGACCGGGCCATCGCGGAGCGGCGCAGGCTGTGGCTGCGCTACTACTCGCCCGCGCGCGACGAGCTCACCGAGCGCAAGGTCGACCCGATCCGGCTCTTCGCGGTCGGCCACACGTACATGGAGGGCTGGTGCCACCTCTCCGAGGCGCGGCGCACCTTCCGCCTGGACCGCGTCGCGGAGATCCGGCTGCTGGCCGAGCGGTCCGATCCGCCCGCCATCGAGCCGCGCGACCTGTCGGAGGGGCTCGTGCAGCCCGCCGCCGAGGACCCGGAGGTCGTGGTCGAGGTCGGGCCCGGCGGACGCTGGGTCGCCGAGTACTACCCGCACGACAGTGCCGAGGAGCTCGCCGAGGGGGGCCTGCGGATCACGCTGCGCAGCCCGGACCCGGCCTCGCTGCGCCGGCTCGCGCTCCGGCTCGGACGCGAGGGCCGCATCGTCGCCCCTGCAGAGCTGGCGGAGAGCGCGCGGAGCGCCGCTCGAGAAGCGCTCGCGGGATACGGGGAACAGGTCTGAGGGGAGCGCGGTCGATGTCGCCGATGTCCGGGCCCATCACCTTCAAGGCGGCCTGCCCCGACTGCCGGGCCCGCTTCGAGCTGGAGGCGGGCGCCCTGCGGCTGGCCATCGGCGTCAGCCGGCGGGCCACTTTCTACTCGTTCACCTGTCCCGAGTGCGGGGCAGCCGTCCGCAAACCCGCCGGTGAGCGCATCGTGGAGCTGCTGACCGGGGGCGGCGTGAGCACCCTGCGCAGCGTCTGAGGCGCCCGGTGGCCTAGGCTCGTCCCATGCTGTGGCCGATGATCGCAATTGCCCTGGGGTTCCTGGGGATCGCCGTCCTGGGCGTCCTGGCCCTGCGGGTCTTCGTCGAGGTGCGAAGGCTCTCCGGCCAGGTCGCGCGGGCGAGCCGCCGGATTTCCGACGCCTCGGCGGACCTGGAGCGCGCGGCGGCCGACCTGGCGCGGACGGGCCGCACCGTGCGGCCGTAGAAACGGGACGAATCCGTGTGACCGGGGCATGAACAACCGTCCCGGACGCAAGCGCGGGGACGCCGGGGGATTGCCGGGCGTTAACCCCCGGGGGTTACGATCCTTGTCTGAGTGGTTACCGGATTCCGTCCAGGTCAACCAGAGCCACCACAACCAGCCGTTTCGGTGAGAAGGAAGACACACATGATCGGCAATCTGAAGCCCCTTGAGATCCTTCTGATCATCGCTGTCATCGTGCTGCTGTTCGGCGCCAAGAAGCTCCCCGAGATGGCCCGCTCCCTCGGCAAGTCGGCCCGCATCCTGAAGAGCGAGGCCAAGGCGATGAAGAAGGACGGCGAAGCGGAGGATGCGGCGCCCGCCGCCACCGTCGCGGACCCGGCCCCGCAGGTCGTCCCCCGCACCATCCAGGCCGCGCCCGGTGACGTCACCAGCTCCCGGCCGGTCAACGAGACGAACCGCACCACCCAGGGCTGACACGAGCCGTAGGCGCCAGTCATCTGCAACGAGACAAGGGACGTGGGTTGCTCAAGTCTGCCCGCAAGCAGGGGAAAGCCGAGAAGGACGCCGAGGGGCGGATGCCCCTCGTCGAACACCTGCGTGAGCTGAGAAACCGCCTGCTGAAGTCGGTCCTGGCGATCCTCGTGATCACCGTGGTGGCGGCCTTCTTCTACAAGGACCTCATCGACTTCATGCTGAAGCCGATGCTGGACTCCGTCGGCTGCACCAACGGGGTGGTCTCGCAGCGCAACGGCCGCCCCTGCGCCGACATGACCGTGAACGGCCTCATCGCGCCCTTCTCGATCGCCCTGAAGGTCTCCCTCACCGCCGGAGTGGTGCTCTCCGCGCCGGTGTGGCTGTACCAGCTGTGGGCCTTCACCGCCCCCGGCCTGCACAGCCACGAGAAGAAGTACGCGATGAGCTTCGTCGCGGTCGGCGCGCCGCTCTTCGGCGCCGGCGCGGTGCTCGCGTACAAGGTCCTCCCGCAGACCGCGACGATCCTGCTGGACTTCACCCCCGAGCACGCGCGCAACCTGCTGCCGGTCGACGACTACCTCGACCTGGTCACGCGCATGGTCGTCGTCTTCGGTCTCGCCTTCGAGCTGCCGCTGCTGCTGATCCTGCTGAACGTCACCGGGGTGCTCACCGCCAAGCGGCTGGGGAGCTGGTGGCGGGCCATGATCCTCGGCATCACCGTCTTCGCCGCCTTCGCGACGCCCACCGGCGACCCGCTCACGATGCTGTCGCTGGCCGTTCCGATCGTGGCGCTCTACTTCGTCGCCCTCGGTTTCTGCCTGCTCAACGACCGCAGGCGCCGGCGCAACGACCCCGACGCGCACCTGGACGACGACGAGGCCGCCGAGCTGGACCTCACCCCCGCCCCCCTCGGGCACATGGAGCCGGTTCCGTCCCCCGCGGCGCTGCCCGGCCAGGCCGACGGCGGACGACAGCGGATCAACGGGTACGACGACGCGACCTGACCCCGCCCTCTTCGCACACACCACCGCGGGAAGCGGCCGGCCGCGCGCACGCCCGCGCGGCCGGCCGCTTGCGCACGCAGCGCTCCGCTTAAATGATCGCGACTGTTGTCAGGGGCGGCGGGTAGGCTCGATGTCAAGATGACCGAAGAACTCTCCCCCGCCGAGCGGTACGCCGCCTTCCGGCGCCGCGCCGCCGAAGAGGCCACCGCGCTGCACCCCTTCCGCGAGATGTACGAATTCGAGCTGGACCCCTTCCAGATCGAGGCCTGCAAGGCCCTGGAGGCGGGCAAGGGCGTCCTGGTGGCCGCCCCGACCGGCTCGGGAAAGACGATCGTCGGCGAGTTCGCCGTGCACCTGGCGCTCCAGCAGGGCCGCAAGTGCTTCTACACAACGCCGATCAAGGCCCTGTCGAACCAGAAGTACGCCGACCTCGTCAAGCGCTACGGCGCCGACAAGGTGGGCCTGCTGACGGGCGACAACAGCGTCAACGCAGACGCGCCGGTGATCGTGATGACCACCGAGGTGCTCCGCAACATGCTGTACGCGGGCTCGCAGTCGCTGCGGGGGCTCGGCTACGTCGTGATGGACGAGGTGCACTACCTCTCCGACCGGTTCCGCGGAGCCGTCTGGGAAGAGGTGATCATCCACCTCCCCGAGTCGGTGACCCTGGTCTCCCTGTCGGCCACCGTGTCCAACGCCGAGGAGTTCGGCGACTGGCTGGACACCGTGCGCGGCGACACCGAGGTCATCGTCTCCGAGGAGCGGCCCGTGCCGCTGTGGCAGCACGTCATGGCCGGCCGCCGGATCTTCGACCTCTTCGAGGAGGAGTCCGACCACGGCGGCCGCGGATCCGCGCGCCGCGAGGTCAACCCCGACCTGCAGCGCCTGGCGCGCGAGGAGAACAGCCGTACGTACAGCCCGAAGGACCGGCGGCGCGGCAAGATGGTCCGCGAGGCCGACCGCGAGCGCGAGCGGCGCTCCCGCGGCCGGATCTGGACCCCGTCGCGCCCCGAGGTCATCGCCCGGCTCGACAACGACGGGCTGCTGCCCGCCATCAACTTCATCTTCAGCCGGGCCGGTTGCGAGGCCGCCGTCCAGCAGTGCCTGTTCGCGGGCCTGCGGCTCAACGACGACACCGCGCGCCTGAGGGTGCGTGAGATCGTCGAGGCGCGCACCGCCTCCATCCCCACCGAGGACCTGCACGTCCTGGGGTACTACGAGTGGCTCGAAGGCCTGGAGCGCGGCATCGCCGCGCACCACGCGGGCATGCTGCCCACCTTCAAGGAGGTCGTCGAGGAGCTCTTCGTCCGCGGCCTGGTGAAGGCCGTCTTCGCCACCGAGACCCTGGCGCTGGGCATCAACATGCCCGCGCGCACGGTGATCCTGGAGAAGCTGGTCAAGTGGAACGGCGAGCAGCACGCCGACATCACCCCCGGCGAGTACACCCAGCTGACCGGCCGGGCCGGACGGCGCGGCATCGACGTCGAGGGCCACGCGGTGGTGCTCTGGCAGCGCGGGATGGACCCGGTGGGCCTCGCGGGCCTCGCGGGCACCCGTACGTATCCGCTGCGCTCCAGCTTCAAGCCCTCGTACAACATGGCCGTGAACCTGGTCAGCCAGTTCGGGCGGCACCGCTCGCGCGAACTGCTGGAGACCTCCTTCGCGCAGTTCCAGGCCGACCGCTCGGTCGTCGGGATCTCCCGGCAGGTGCAGCGCAACGAGGAGGGCCTGGAGGGCTACCAGGAGGGCATGACCTGCCACTTGGGGAACTTCGAGGAGTACGCGCAACTGCGCCGCGACCTCAAGGACCGCGAGACCGACCTGGCCAAGCAGGGCGCGGCCCAGCGGCGGGCGCAGGCCGCCGGTTCGCTGGAGAAGCTCAAGCCGGGCGACATCATCCACGTGCCGAGCGGCAAGTTCGCCGGGCTCGCCCTCGTCCTGGACCCGGGCGTGCCGGCCGGGCGGGTCAACGGCCACCGCGGACACGAGTACACCGAGGGCCCGCGGCCGCTGGTGCTCACCGCCGAGCGGCAGGTCAAGCGGCTCGCAGCGATCGACTTCCCCGTCCCGGTGGAGCCTCTCGACCGGATGCGCATCCCCAAGACCTTCAACGCCCGCTCCCCGCAGTCCCGTCGTGACCTCGCCTCACAACTGCGCACCAAGGCGGGCGACTTCAGGCCCGGGCGGGCCCCCCGCGGGCGCGCCGCGGCGGCCGACGACCGCGAGATCGCCCGGCTGCGCGCCGCGTTGCGGGCGCACCCGTGCCACGGCTGCGACGAGCGCGAGGACCACGCCCGCTGGGCGGAGCGCTACCACCGGCTCAAGCGGGACACGCAGCAGCTGGAGCGGCGGATCGAGGGCCGGACGAACACCATCGCCCGCACCTTCGACCGGATCCACGCGCTCCTGACCGACCTGGACTACCTGCGCGAGGACGAGGTCACCGTGCACGGCAAACGGCTCGCCCGGCTGTACGGGGAGCTCGACCTGCTGGCGTCGGAGTGCCTGCGCGAGCGCGTCTGGGAGGGCCTGGGCCCGGCGGAACTGGCCGCCTGCGTCTCGGCGCTGGTCTTCGAGGCGCGGCAGTCCGACGACGCGGTCGCGCCGAAGCTGCCGGGCGGCGCGGCGACGGCGGCGCTGGGCGAGATGGTCCGGATCTGGGGCCGGCTCGACGCGCTGGAGGAGGACCACGGGATCAGCCAGGCGGAGGGCGTGGGACAGCGCGAGCCGGATCTCGGCTTCGCGTGGGCGGTCTACCAGTGGGCCTCCGACAAGAGCCTGGACGAGGTGCTGCGCGAGGCGGAGATGCCGGCCGGCGACTTCGTGCGCTGGTGCAAGCAGGTCATCGACGTCCTCGGACAGGTGGCGGCGGCCGCTCCCTCGGCCTCCGGCGACAGCGGGAGCACGGTGGCGCGAAATGCCCGCAAGGCCGTGGACGCCCTCCTTCGGGGTGTCGTCGCCTACAGCTCCGTCGGCTAGCCCCTTTTGGGGCTTCCTCCGAGAGCAGAGGCGGCCCGGTCTGATCTCTTGCCATGATCGAATCGGTGTGCGCTGTGCGACGATCGGCCCATGAGCGGCGCAGTGGACGAAGGTCCGAGACGGGTCGGTCGGCCGCGCGCCGACCGGCTGAGGACGGAGAGCGGACGGCCGCCGCGCGAGGAGCTCCTGCGCGCGGCGGCCGAGCTGTTCACCGTCCAGGGGTACGCCGCCACCACCACGCGGGTGGTCGCCGAGCGGGCCGGCATGCGCCAGGCGACGATGTACCACTACTTCGCCGGCAAGGAGGACATCCTCGCCGAGCTCCTCGAGTCCACGGCCGCCCCCTCGCTGGCGCTGGCCCGGCAGCTCCTCGCCGACACCGGCCGGCCCGCCGCCCGGCGGCTGTGGGAGCTGTGCCGCTCCGACGTGCTGCTGCTGTGCGCAGGACCGTACAACCTGGGCGCGCTCTACCTGCTGCCCGAGGTCGGCGGCGCGCGGTTCGCCCGGTTCCACCGGATGCGGGCCGAACTCAGGCAGGCGTACCGCGAGTTGCTCGACGGCACCTGTGCCGGAGCCGAACTCGCCGGGGACCGGGCCGGGCTCGCGCTGCGCAACGACCTCGTCTTCGGCCTGGTCGAGGGCGCCATGCTGATCCACCGGGCCGCTCCCGCACGACCGGTGGCCGTCTTCGCCGAGGCGACGGCCGACGCGGCGCTGCGCATCGCGGGCGTCGGGGCGGGGACCGCCTAGGCCCTGTCGTCCTCGGCGGGGGTGCCCGCCTCCCAGGCGGCGCGGTCGTGCCAGGCCTGGAGGGTGCGGCCGCTCTCGAAGCGGTGGGCGGCGCCGGTGACCGGATCGGTGAACGCGAGCACCCGGGCCAGGAGCTGGAGGGGCCTGCGGTAGTCGTCCGGGGCCGGATCGGTGACCCGCGGGTACACCGGGTCGCCGAGGATCGGCAGGCCCAGGCTGTTCATGTGCACGCGCAGCTGGTGGGTGCGGCCGGTGCGCGGGGTCAGCCGGTAGCGGCCCAGCCCGCCCGCCGTCCCGGTGAGTTCGATGAGGCTCTCGGCATTGGGCACGGCATCGGGGACCTCGGCCGCCGCGATGACCCCGCGGGTCTTCTCGATGCGGCTGCGGAGCGTGCGCGGGAGGGCGATCGACGGATCGTGGGCGGCGAGCGCCTCGTACTCCTTGTGCACCCGCCGGTCCTGGAAGAGGAGCTGGTAGGCGCCGCGGTCGGCGGGCCGGACGCTGAACATCACCAGCCCCGCCGTCAGCCGGTCCAGCCGGTGCGCCGGGCTCAGGGCGGGCAGGTCCAGCTCTTCGCGCAGCCGGGCCAGGGCGGTCTGCGTGACGTGGCTGCCGCGCGGGGTGGTCGCCAGGAAGTGCGGCTTGTCGACGACGAGCAGGTGCGCGTCGCGGTGCAGGACGCGGATCGGGAACGGCACCGGCGCCTCGGCCGGGAGGTCGCGGTGGAACCACAGGTGGGTTCCCGGCTGGTACGGGTCCCGGGCGTGCAGGACCCGTCCGCCCTCGCCGACGACCTCGCCGGCGGCCAGCAGCCGGGCGACGGCCTCGGCGCCGGGCCCGCCCGCGTAGTGGGCTGCGAGGTAGGTGCCCAGATCGGTCCGGCCGGGGTCCGGGTCGGCGGGCAGACGCAGCCGGACCGGATCGATGCCGGCGCGCTGGGGGAGGGGGGAGGGGGGCGGCTGGGCTCTGCGTCTCATCGGGGACAGGCTATGCGGCTACTGCTCGGTGAAGGTGCCCAGGTGCTCCGCGTCCAGGTACTCGACGCGGACCGTACCGTCGCCGAAGGTCACCCCGGTGCGGCCGACCGCGTTCTCGCCGGTGGTCTCGAAGCTGAAGACGTTCCCGTCGTAGTGGGTGAGCGGGAAGCGCAGGGGATTCGGCCCGAGGGAGAGGGTGAGCGCGCCCTTGGCGTCCGCGGTCACCGTGAGCCTGCCGTAGTACGGGTTGTCGTAGGTCCCGGTGTAGGCGGCGCTGTCCTGCGCCGGCGCGGCGCCGGCCGGCGGGCGGGCGTAGTCGGTGGGGGACCGGCCCGCTTCGTCCATCTGCGCGTAGAGCGCGGCGGTCAGCTCCAGCCAGTCGGCGGTGGCCTTGCCGTGCTCGGCGAAGTCGAAGAAGTCGAGGGCGACGGCGTCGGCAACGCCGACGGGTGCGCCGTTGGTGAGGACGACGATGCCGAGCTCCTCCAGGGGGAGCATCGTGACGTTGGTGTTGGCGCCGAGCTGGAAGGCGCCGGAGTGGCTCAGGCGGAGCCGGCCCGCGTCGTCGTACGCGACGTTCCAGCCGAGTCCGTAGAAGCCGGTCCGGGCGGTGGGGCCGGAGGGCGGCTGCGACACGATCTCGGGGACGTGCGTGCGGGCGAGGGTGTCGGCCGGGACGATCCGCCGCCCGTCGAGGGTGCCCTCGGCGAGCTGGAGCCGGAGCCAGCGGGACAGGTCGCGGGCGGTGGTACTGACGCCGCCGGCGGGGGACTGCGCGTCCGGGTCGCGGACGTAGCGGGCGCTCCAGGTGCCGTCGGGGTTCTTGACGTGGGTGGCGGCGCGGTCGGGGGCCTGCGCGAAGGCGGAGGACTCGGTGCTCGTGTGCGTCATCCCGGCGGGCTCGAAGAGGGTGTCCGCGCTGAGCTGCTGCCAGGTGGTGCCCTTGGCGCGGGCGACGGCCTCGGCGGCGGCGGTCAGGCCGAAGTTGGTGTAGGCGTAGCTCGCGCGGAAGGGGGACAGGGGCAGGAGGCGGAGGTGGTCCAGGACGTACGCCTGGTCGTGGCCGAGGTCTTCGAGGAGGTCGCCGGCGTGGTCGGGGAGGCCGCTGCGGTGGGAGAAGAGGTCGGCGGTGGTGACGTGCCCGGTGACCCAAGGGTCCTTGAGGGAGAACCCGGGGAGGGTGACGTGCCGGTCCCACTGGTCGGGGGAGGTGAGGGTGCCGGCGACCACCGTGGAGGAGACCGGCTTGGAGAGCGAGGCGATCTGAAAGACGGTGTCGGGGCCGACTGCGGCGGCGTCGCCGACGCGGCGCACGCCGAAGCCCTTGAGGTGGACGACCTCGTCGTTGTGGACGACGGCCACGGAGATCCCCGGGACGCCGGTGCGGCGCATCATGTCCTCGACGGTCCGGTCGAGGCGGGCGACGGCCGCGTCGACCTGGGCGTCGGTGATCCGGGGGCGGGGCGCGGGGGGTGGGCTGGGGGCGGTGGGCAGGACGGTGACCGCCGATGCCGATGCCGATGCCGGTGCCGGTGACGCCGTGGCGGCCGTTGCGGTCAGGAGGATCGCGGCCCCTGCGGCGCCGAGTGCGCGGAGCGTACGCATGGGGACATTGTCCCGCCGTACGGGTGAATGCGCGCGGGGTGGCCCCGCCGGGTCGTGCGGGCGCCGCCGCCGGGGCTCCGCCCCGGACCCCGCGCCTCAAACGCCGGCGGGGCTGAGTTGGGGCCCCGGTACCGGGGCTCGCCCGGCGGGGCTGGGTTCGGGGTCCGGTACCGGGGCGGGGTGCGGCGGGTGGTGGCGGCCGGGGTCCGGTGCCGCCCCGGGCTCCGCGCCGCACGCGACGGCGGGCTGAGTTCGGTGGGTCAGGCGGCCGTGGCGTGGTCCTGTTCGGCTTCCACCGCGGCGTTCCAGTCGCGCTTGATCGCGCGCCAGCCCTCGTCCGTCTCGCCCAGGCGCCAGTAGCCCGAGACCGACAGCCGTTCGCGCGGGACGCCCCGTTCCATGCGCAGGTGGCGGCGGAGCTCCTTCACGAAGCCCGCCTCGCCGTGGACGAAGGCGTGGACGTCCTGCGACGGGAAGTCCAGGGAGGTGACCGCCTCCACCAGGGCCTCACCGATCGGCCGGTCGCCGCGGTGCAGCCAGACCGGGACGGTTCCGTCGGGAGTGGCGAACTTCTGCTCGTCGGCCCGGCCGCCGACCTCCACGAAGGCGTGCACCCGCGCACCCGCCGGCATCCGCTCCATTGCCGCGGCGATCGCCGGCAGGGCGCTCTCGTCGCCCACCAGCAGGTGCCAGCCCGCCGTCGGGTCCGGGGCGTAGGCGCCGCCCGGGCCGAGGAAGCGTACGAGCTCGCCCGGCTGGACGCGCGCCGCCCAGGGGCCGGCCAGGCCCTCGTCGCCGTGGACGACGAAGTCCAGCGTCAACTCACGGTGCACCGGGTCCCAGGCCCGTACGGTGTACGCGCGCTGGCGCGGCCACTGCGCACGGGGGAAGTCGGCGCGGATGCGCTCCAGGTCCCACGGCGCGGGGTAGGTGACGCCCTGCGGCGGGAACAGCAGCTTGACGTAGTGGTCGGTGAACTCGCCCGCGCCGAATCCGGCCAGACCCTCACCGCCCAGCACGATCCGCACCATGTGCGGGGTGAGCCGCTCGGTGCGTACGACGACGGCGGTGCCGACTGCGCGGGCGCGTCCTTCTGCCACGGTGTCTCCCCTGACTCCCCAGAAACTTAGGATGACCTAAGTTAGCATCTCAGGGGCGCAGCGCGCCGCTCAAACGCGACACGGCGCCGCCCAGACCCCACCGGCGTGCGAGCGCGTCGACCAGTTCCGGCTGGGCCGGAGCGGTCGGTAGCGCCGGGTCGAACGGGGGCAGGGGGACGTCAGAGGCGACGTGGACCACCTTCGGGGCCACCGCCAGGTACGGCCGGGACTCGTCCAGGCGCGTGCGCTGGGCGGGCGTCAGCTTCGACTTCGGGTCGTCGACCGCGGCGATGATCCCGGCCAGCGAGCCGTAGGCGTCGAGCAGTTTCGCCGCGGTCTTCTCGCCGACGCCGGGCACGCCGGGCAGGCCGTCGCTGGGGTCCCCGCGCAGCAGGGCGAGATCGGCGTAGCCGGGGCCGTCCACGCCGTACTTCTCCCGCAGCCAGGCCTCGTCGGTGATCTGGAGGGTGCCGACCCCCTTGAGGGGGTAGAGCACCCGCCGCCGCTTGGCGTCGTCCACCAGCTGGTAGAGGTCGCGGTCGCCCGTGACGATGTCCACCGGGCCGGTCGCACGGGTGGTGAGCGTGCCGATCACGTCGTCCGCCTCGTACCCCGCGACCCCCACGCGGGCGATGCCGAAGGCGTCCAGCGCGGCCTCGATGATCGGCACCTGCGGCGCGAGGGTGTCCGGGGTGTCCTCCAGGTCCGGGCCGGTCTCCGTCTCCCGGGCGACCCGGTGGGCCTTGTACGAGGGGATCAGCTCCACCCGCCAGTGCGGCCGCCAGTCGGCGTCCATACAGGCCACCAGATCGTCCGGCCGGTGGTCCTGGACCAGGCGGCCGATGAAGTCGAGCAGCCCGCGCACGGCGTTGACCGGGGTGCCGTCGGGGGCCTTCACGGAGTCCGGCACGCCGAAGTACGCGCGGTAGTAGAGGGAGGCGGTGTCCAGGAGCATCAGGCGTCGTGTCGTCACGCAGACGATGATGCCGCAACGGGCCCCCCGGGCCGGGGGCGTACGGGCCCCCGCCGGTCCGGACGGCCCGGCCGCGCCCCAGCGGTCCTCCAGCGGGCGGGCGTACCGTGGCGGGCCCGTCGCCGGCCGCGGAAGGTGACCGGGTGCAGCCGGGGCATCACCTGCCGTGGGACCAGTGGTCCCGTGCACGCGAAACCGGGGACGGTTGCTGCGTAAGGTGCTTACAGCACACCGATGTGCGACGGACAAGGGGAGGGCAGCCCCGACATGAACAACAGGGACGGCACGGACGAAACGCCGGACGGCAGGGACGACAAGGGCAGGGAGAAGGACAAGGACAAGGACGGCAAGGAGCCGCTCCGGGTGGGCGTGGCCGTGCGCAAGCGGCGCCGCGCGCTCCAGCTGACGCTGGCGGCCGTCTCGGCGCGCAGCGGCCTGTCCGTACCCTTCCTGAGCCAGATAGAGAACGAGCGGGCCCGTCCCAGCATGCGCTCCCTGGAACGTGTCGCGGACGCGCTGGAGACCACGGCCGTCGAACTGCTGGCCGCCTCCGACACCGCCCGTACCGTGGACCTCGTACGGGCCGGGGACGACTCCGCGCTCACCCCGGTCCCGGGCGTACGGCCCCTCGTGCGCGGCCACCACCAGCTGCACGCGCTGGAGTTCACCGGGGACCAGGACGCCGGCCGGGAGTACCAGCACCGCAACGACGAGCTGATGTACGTGGTCGCGGGTGCCTGCCAGGTGGAGGCCGAGGGCCGGGCGTACCGGCTGGAGAGCGGGGACGCGCTGTTCCTGTCCGGAGGCGTACGGCACCGCTGGCGGGCCGTCACCGAGGACACCCGCATCCTGGTCGTCGCGGTCGGCGAGCACATCCACGCCACGTCCGAGCCGCCGTCGCCCGGGTGCTGAGCGGCGTGCGGCGGGTCGTCTCGCTGGTGCCGTCGCTGACCGAGGCGGTGGCGGTCAGCGCACCGGGTCTGCTGGTCGGGGCCACGGACTGGTGCACGCACCCCGGGGACCTCGGGGACGCGGTGCGGATCGGGGGGACGAAGAACCCGGACGTACGGCGGATCGCGGAGCTGCGCCCCGACCTGGTGATCGCCAACGAGGAGGAGAACCGGGCCCCCGACCTGGCGGCGCTGCGCGCGGCCGGACTGGAGGTGCTGGTCACCGAGGTCCGGGACCTGCCGCAGGCGATCCGGGAGCTGGACCGGGTGCTGGTGGGGGTACTGGGGCTGAAGAGGCCGGGGTGGCTGGCGGACGCCGAATCCGCGTGGGCCCGGACGGAGCCGGCGGAGCTCCTGACCGCCTTCGTGCCGGTGTGGCGGCGGCCGTGGATGGTGCTGGGCCGCGACACCTTCGCGGGGGACCTGCTGGCCAGGCTGGGGGTGCGCAACGCGTACGCCGGACACGCGGAGCGCTACCCGCGCGTCCCGGCCGAGGAGCTGGCCGCGAGCGGCTGCGACCTGGTGGTGCTCCCGGACGAGCCGTACCGCTTCACGGCCGGGGACGGCCCGGAGGCCTTCCCAGGACTGCCCGCCGCACTGGTCTCCGGCCGCCACCTGACCTGGTACGGCCCCTCGCTGGCGCAGGCCCCGGCAGTACTGGCGCGGTCCCTGCGCGCACCGTACTGACCCTGCGCCGACCGGTACGGACCACTGCCGACGGGTACGGACCTCTGCCGACCGGTACCCACCCGCGCTGAGCCGTACGGACCCGCGCCGGCCCGCGCTCGTTTCCTCCGGGCCGTCCTCCGGCGGCTCCGGGTCTGCGCCCGGTGCCGCCCCGGGCCCGTCAGCTTCCGTCCGGCCGGGAGCGGAGTGATCGGCTCCGGCCCGGCGCGGCGGGTGCGCCCGGAGCCGCGGGGAGGCGGCCGGTGGACAGGCCGTGCAGGGTGCGGGCCGCCGCCGCGAGCCACGCCGCCAGCAGGGCGGCGTACAGGACGGCGGCGAGCCAGGCGAAGGCGGTCAGGCCGGTGTGGCGGGCGAGTCCGGCCGCGCCGGTGACACAGGTGCCGACGGGGAAGGTCAGTGCCCACCAGGTCATGGAGAAGCCCATGCCGCCCCGGGCCGCTCGGACGAGCATGGCCGCGGAGAGGGCCAGCCACAGCAGGGCGAAGCCCATCACGGGGACCCCGTAGACCACGGCGAACGCGCCGAGCGCACCGGCGTAGGGGGCGCCGATCGACCGGGGGGCCATGTCGGCGAGCTGGTTCACGGCGGTGGTCGACTGCCCCAGGGGGCCCAGGACCAGGAACAGGGTCGGGGTGAGCGGCAGGGGCAGCGGGCCGCCCGTGAGCAGCCGCCCGAAGACCAGGGGGAGCATCAGCAGGGTGGCCAGCAGGCTGAGGCCGAAGAGGGCGTAGCAGCCCAGCAGCATGGCCTCGCGGGGCTGGCCGGCGGGCAGGTGGGGGATGAGCAGCGGTCCGAGCGCGGCGGAGACCATCGGCGCGACGAGGGGAAGCAGCCAGACGGGGGTGGCCCGGGCCGCCTCGACCGTGTGGCGCACCACCATCAGGTACGGCACGGCCACGGCCGTCAGCAGGGCCGTCGCGGTGCCCGCGGTGAACAGCACGGCGTCCACGGCGACGGCGGCGCTCAGGCCGATGAGGTCCTTGCCGACGATGAGGGCGCCGCCGCCCACGGCCAGCAGGGCCATGGAGAGACAGCCGTAGAACGGTGCGACGGCGGGGTCGAGCAGGTGGGCCCGCGCCTGGTCCCGGTGGTGGATCCAGTGCCCGGCGCGCGCCACGAGCAGGACGGCGAGGGCGGCGGCGGACAGCGCCCAGACGAGCTGGCAGGCCACGCGCTGGCCGGGGAGCTGGTAGGGGAGCGTCGCGCCGGCGGTCGCGACGATCGCCGTCCCCATGACGCAGGCGTACCAGTTCGGCCCGAGGTGCCGCAGGGCCTCGTGGGCCCGGGGGGCGGTCCTCCCGGCGGGGGTGGTGCGGGTGCGGGGTCGCACGAGGGTGGTGGCCATGGCTCCAGGGTCGGGCGGGGGCGGACCGGGCGGCAGAGGTCATCTCCCTATGAGGCCATAAACTGATGTTATGGGTAATGAGGAGTGGGTTCCGCTGGCGCACCGGGTGCCGGACCTGGGCGCGCTGGAACTGCTGCTCGCGGTCGCGCGGGTCGGCAGCCTGAGCGGCGCGGCTCGGCGGCTGGGCATCACCCAGCCCGCGGCGAGCAGCCGCATCCGGGCGATGGAGACGCGGCTGGGCGTGGCCCTGGTGGACCGCTCGCCGCGCGGCTCCACGCTGACGGCGGAGGGAGCGCTGGTCACCGACTGGGCGCGGCGGGTGGTGGAGGCGGCGGAGGCGTTCGACGCGGGCGCGCAGGCGCTGCGGGGGCGGCGGGACTCGCGGCTGCGGGTGGCCGCGAGCATGACCATCGCCGAGTACCTGCTTCCGGGGTGGCTGATCGCGCTGCGCGGGCAGCGGCCCGACACGGCGGTCTCGCTGCACGCGGGGAACTCCGCGGACGTCGCCGAGCGGGTGCTCGCGCACGAGGCGGACCTCGGCTTCGTGGAGGGGCTGACGGCGCCGGAGGGGCTGGACTCGGCGGTGATCGCGCAGGACCGGCTCGTGGTGGCCGTGGCGCCGGGGCACGCGTGGGCGCGCCGGTCCAAGGGCGTGGCCGCGCAGGAGCTGGCCTCCGCGCCGTTGATCCTGCGGGAGCGCGGGTCCGGGACGCGGCAGGTGCTGGACGCGGCACTGGCCGGATGCGGGGGGCTCGCCGAGCCGCTGCTGGAGCTGGCGTCGACCACGGCGGTGAAGGCGGCGGCGCTGAGCGGGGCCGGTCCGTGCGTGCTGTCGGAGCTGGCGGTGGGGGACGAACTGGCGGCGCGGCGGCTGGTGGAGGTGCCGGTGGCCGGGGCCGGGCTGGGTCGGGAGCTGCGGGCCGTCTGGCCCGCCGGATCGCGCCCGGCGGGCCCGGCCCGCGACCTGCTGTCCCTGACCCGCCGACCGGCGCCCTGACCCCCGCCGGGCCGGGGGCCGGTCCTGGCTCCCGCTGGGCAGGGGGCGGTCCTGGCCTCCGCCGGGCCGGGGTCGGGTCCTGGCCTCCGCCGCGCCGGGGCCGGGTCCTGGCCCCCGCCGGGCCGGGGCGGTCCTGACCCCCGCCGGGGTCAGCTCACCGGGGTCGGCGCGTGGAGGGCCGCGCGCAGGCCGGCGGCTGCGATCAGGGAGGACATCACGCGCGTGTCCGTGTCCCGTTCCGGGTGCCACTGGACGCCCAGGACCCACCGCCGCGGGTCGGGAAGCTCGATCGCCTCGACCGTCCCGTCCACCGCCTCCGCAGACACGACCAGGCCCCGGCCCAGTTGGTCGACGGCCTGGTGGTGGTAGGTCGGCACCTGCGCCTCCTCCGGGACCAGCGCCGCGTACCGGGTGCCCGGGACCGGGCGGACCGGGTGCCGGGACATCACCCCCGGAGCCCCGACGTGGCCGTCGATGTGCTGGACGAGGGTGCCGCCCAGGGCGACGTTCAGCGCCTGCATGCCCCGGCAGATCCCGAGCAGGGGCACGTCGCCCGCCAGTGCGGCGTCGATCAGGGCGAGCTCCCAGCGGTCCCGCACCGCCGCGGGGGCGCCCGTACGGGGGTCGCGGGCGGCTCCGTAGTGGACCGGGTCCAGGTCCGGCCCGCCCGCGACGACCAGGCCGTCCACGCGGCCCAGCACCTCCGCCGCCCGCCCCGGGTCGTCCGGCGGGAGCAGGACCGCCGCCCCGCCCGCCGCCTGGACGAGCTCGTGGTACCCGGAGGGGGCCAGGGCCGCCGGGACGTCCCACACGCCGTAGCGGGCGGACTCCTCCACGTAGGTGCTGATGCCGATGAGCGGCCTGGTCACGTACTCCACCTCCGGGGCGGGAGCGCTCTGGGACGGGGACAGGATTTCACTTGCGGGAGAGCTCCGCCTCGGCTTCGGCGAGGGCCGCGAACTCCTCCTCGGGCGCCGAGGCCACCAGGTGGTGCCGGCTGTAGAACGCGAAGTAGGCGAGGGCCACGGCGTACACGGCCAGCGCGATGAACGCCGCGTCCTTGTCCACCAGGAAGGTGGCGACCAGCGCCGAGAGCGCGAGGACGAAGGCCGTCGAGGAGGTCGCGATCCCGCCGGGGGTGCGGTACGGCCGGTCCAGGTCCGGCTCCCGGCGGCGCAGCACGATGTGCGAGAGGGCCATCAGGGCGTACGAGATGGTCGCGCCGAAGACCGCGATGTTGAGCATGCGGGCGCCGTCGCCGGTGGCCGCCGCGAGGGCGAAGCCGATCACCCCGGGGATCACGAGGCCGAGGTACGGGGCCTTTCGGCGCGAGGTCAGGGAGAGGAAGCGCGGCAGGTAGCCGGCCCGGGACAGGGCGAAGAGCTGGCGGGAGCCGGCGTAGATGAGCGAGAAGAAGGAGGCCACCAGGCCGGCGAGGCCCGCGTAGTTGACGAACCGGCTCAGCGCGGTCGGGTCACCGGTCCCCTCCAGCGCCACCACCAGCGGGTTCCCCGCCGACTTGACGGCGTCCGCACCCTGCGCGCCGGTCGCCGCGAAGAAGGTGATCAGGGCCAGCACGGCGAGGATGCCCATGGAGATCGAGAGCGCCTTCGGCATGGAGCGGACCGGGTCCTTGGCCTCCTCGGCCGCCAGCGGCACGCCCTCCACGCCGAGGAAGAACCACATGCCGAAGGGGAAGGCCGCCCAGATGCCCAGGAGGCCCATCGGCAGCCAGGAGTTCGCGCCGAGGGCGTCCGCGTCGACCGGGATGTCGTTCAGGCGGTCGGCGTCGAACTCGGTGAAGGCGCCCACGGCGAAGATCAGCAGCGCGGCGACGGCGATGGCGGTGACCACGAGGCTGAAGCGCAGCGCCTCGCCGACCCCCCAGAGGTGGACGCCGATGAACACCGCGAAGCAGGCGAGGTAGACCGGCCAGCCGGAGGTGAGCCCGAAGAGGCCGAGGGACTCCACGTAGTCGCCGATGAAGATGACGATCGCCGCCGGGGCCAGGATGTACTCGATGAGGATGGCGGTGCCGGTGAGGAAGCCGCCCCAGGGGCCCAGCGCGCGGCGGGCGAAGCCGTAGCCGCCGCCCGCCGTGGGCAGGATGGTGGACAGCTCCGCGAGGGAGAAGACCAGACAGGCGTACATCGCGCCCATCAGGACGGTGGCGATGGCCAGGCCGCCGAAGCCGCCCTTGGCCAGCCCCACGTTCCAGCCGGAGAAGTCCCCGGAGACCACGTACGCGACGCCGAGGCCGGTGAGCAGCAGCCAGCCGGCGCTGCCGCGGCGCAGGGTGCGGCGCTTGAGGTAGTCGTCGCCGCCCCCGGGGGAACCGGGGGATGCGGGCACGGCTGTCAGCCGTGCCTCGATGTCGTCGGCCATCGTGCGCTCCTGCCTCGGGGCAATGGTTGTGGGGCGTACCTTTGCCGCAGTGGAGTGGAGTACGCAAGACCCCTGCGTTAAACAGACGTTACGAAGGCCTCTCGGCCCGTGGCGCGCGGAACGCGCCACCGGGGGATCGGATCAGGCCAGGAACCCCCTCAGCAGGGCCGCCGTGCCGCAGCAGTGCTCGCGCATCGTCTCGCGCGCCCCGTCCGCGTCCCGCTCCAGCACCGACTCCACCAGCGCGGTGTGCTGCTGCTGCGAGTGCTCCAGATTGCGCACCAGCAGCGGGATGCAGTCCAGCAGGTCGTTCACGGTCGCCCGGACCGCCGCGTACTGGGCCGTCAGGGTGGCGGATCCGGCCAGTTCGCTCAGCGTCAGGTGGAAGAGGGTGTCCTGGCGGCGGTAGTCGGCGAGCGGGGCGTCGTGGGTCGCGGCCAGGGCGGCGAGCAGCCGCTCCGTTCCCTCCTCTGTCAGCCCGTGCGCGGCGCACAGCCCGGCCGCGCCCACCTCCAGTACCTCGCGGAACCGCAGGGCGTCCTCGATGTCCACCCCCGCGACGCGCCGGCGCAGCTCCTCCTCGGCGCTCCCGGCCGGGGTGTCGGGGCGGGCCAGGACGAACGTTCCGCCGTACCGCCCCCGCCGGGACTCCACCAGTCCCTGGTCCTGGAGCACCTTCAGCACCTCGCGCAGGGTGACGCGGCTGATGCCCATCCGCTCCGCCAGCTCGCGCTCGGGCGGGAGCCGTTCGCCGCCCGGCACCAGGCCGAGCCGGACCACCTGGAGGATCTGCTCCAGCGCCTCCTCGAAACCGTTGCCCGCCCGCACCTGTCGCAGCACGGGATTCAGCCGTGCGGCGGCAGGGCCCTCGCTCGCCGTGTCGGTCATCTTGCCCCCTCCCCTTCCCAAGCAATGGTTCTATTCAATACCTTAGGCCCCCTCGGCTCACCGAAGGAGAGATTCCCGTGGTAGACCGCAAGCCGCCGCTCGCGCCCGAGGAGCTCCGCTCCCTCGTCGCCAGCGGCGAGATCGACACCGTGGTCCTGGCCTTCCCCGACATGCAGGGGCGGCTCCAAGGCAAGCGGTTCGCCGCACAGTTCTTCCTCGACGAGGTCCTCGCGCACGGCACCGAGGGCTGCAACTACCTCCTCGCCGTCGACACCGACATGAACACCGTCGACGGTTACGAGATGTCCTCGTGGGACCGGGGCTACGGCGACTTCGCCATGCACCCCGACCTCGCCACGCTGCGCCGCGTCCCCTGGAACCCGGGCAGCGCCTTCCTCCTCGCCGACCTGGCCTGGAGCGACGCCTCGCCCGTGATCGCGGCCCCCCGGCAGATCCTGCGCCGCCAGCTGGAGCGCCTCGCCGAGCACGGATACACCGCGATGGTCGGCACCGAGCTGGAGTTCATGGTCTTCCAGGACACCTACGAGCAGGCCTGGAACGCCAACTACCGCGGCCTGACCCCCGCCAACCAGTACAACATCGACTACTCCGTCCTCGGGACCGGCCGCGTCGAGCCGCTGCTGCGCCGTATCCGCAACGAGATGCAGGCGGCCGGCCTGGTCGTCGAGTCGGCCAAGGGGGAGTGCAACCTCGGCCAGCACGAGATCGCCTTCCGCTACGACGAGGCGCTGACCACCTGCGACCAGCACGCCGTCTACAAGACCGGGGCGAAGGAGATCGCCGCCCAGGAGGGTGTCTCGCTCACCTTCATGGCCAAGTACGACGAGCGCGAGGGCAACTCCTGTCACATCCACCTCTCGCTGAACGACACCGACGGACGCAACGCGATGGCCGGGGACGGCCCGGGCGGAATGTCACCGGTGATGCGACACTTCCTGGCCGGCCAGCTGGCCGCGCTGCGCGACTTCTCCCTTCTCTACGCCCCGAACATCAACTCGTACAAGCGTTTCCGGCCGGGTTCCTTCGCCCCGACCGCGGTCGCCTGGGGCGCGGACAACCGGACCTGCGCCCTCCGGGTGGTCGGCCACGGCCGCTCCATGCGCTTCGAGAACCGCCTCCCCGGCGGTGACGTCAACCCGTACCTCGCCGTCGCCGGCCTGGTCGCGGCCGGGCTCCACGGGGTCGAGCACCGGCTGGAGCTCCCGGAGGCCTGCGCGGGCAACGCCTACACCGCCGACTACGCGCACGTGCCGACCACGCTGCGCGAAGCCGCCGAGCTCTGGGAGAACAGCGAGATCGCCAAGGCCGCCTTCGGCCCCGAAGTGGTCGCCCACTACCGGAACATGGCCCGCGTCGAGCTCGACGCCTACGACTCCGCGGTGACCGACTGGGAGCTGCGGCGCTCCTTCGAACGCCTGTAACCGCCCCGCCCGCGGTCTCCGCACCCGTGCACACCTTCGAACGTCTGCGAGGCACCACGTGTCCGATGCGCTGGAAGTCCTGAATCCGGCCACCGAGGAAATCGTCGCCACCGTCCCGGCCGCCACACGGGACGACGTCGACGCCGCCGTCACCAGAGCGGCCGCGGCGCAGCGCCGCTGGGCCGCGGCGGCCCCCGCCGACCGGGCCCGGCTGCTCCGCCGGTTCGCCGCCGTCGTCGACGGCCACATCGAGGAGCTGGCGCAGCTGGAGGTCCGCGAAGCCGGCCACACCATCGGCAACGCCCGCTGGGAGGCCGGCAACGTCCGCGACCTCCTCGACTTCGCCGCCGGGGGAGTGGAGCGGCTCTCCGGCCGCCAGATCCCCGTCGCCGGCGGCATCGACGTCACCTTCCTCGAACCCCTCGGCGTCATCGGCGTGATCGCCCCCTGGAACTTCCCCATGCCCATCGCCGCCTGGGGCCTGGCACCCGCCCTGGCCGCCGGCAACGCGGTCGTCCTCAAGCCCGCCGAGACCACCCCGCTCACCGCCCTGCGCCTGGCCGAACTGGCCCTCGAAGCCGGGCTCCCCGAGCACCTCTTCCAGGTGCTCCCCGGCCGAGGGGAGGTCACGGGCGACGCGCTCGTCGAGCACCCGGGCGTCGCGAAGATCGTCTTCACCGGCTCCACCCGGGTCGGCAAGCAGATCATGGCCAAGTGCGCCGACCGGGTGAAGCGGGTCACCCTCGAACTCGGCGGCAAGAGCCCCAACATCGTCTTCGCGGACGCCGACCTCGAAGCGGCGGCCGCGGCCGCCCCCATGGCCTTCCTCGACAACACCGGCCAGGACTGCTGCGCCCGCACCCGCATCCTCGTCCAGCGCTCCGCCTACGACCGGTTCCTGGAACTGCTCGCCCCCGGCATCGAGGGCGTCGTCGTCGGCGACCCGGCCGACGAGAAGACCCAGATGGGACCGCTGATCTCGCGGGCGCAACTGGAGCGCGTACGGTCCTACGTCACCGACGACCTCGCCGCGATCCGCGGCACCGCCCCCGAGGGCCCCGGCTTCTGGTACCCGCCCACCCTCGTCACCGACGCCGCCCCGACGTCCCCGGTGGCCGCCGAGGAGGTCTTCGGCCCGGTCGCCGTCGTCCTGCCCTTCGAGGACGAGGAGGACGCCGTACGCCTGGCCAACGCCACCGAGTACGGGCTCTCCGGCTCCCTGTGGACCCGCGACATCGGCCGTGCGCTGCGCGTCTCGCGCGCCGTCGCCGCGGGCAACCTGTCCGTCAACTCGCACTCCAGCGTCCGCTACTGGACCCCCTTCGGCGGCTACAAGCAGTCCGGGCTCGGCCGCGAGCTCGGACCCGACGCCCTCACCGCTTTCACCGAGACCAAGAACGTCTTCATCAGCACGGAGGCCTGAACCACCATGACCGACCGCACCGAAGCGATCATCTGCCGCCGCCTCGTCGGCCGCACCGCTGTCATCACCGGAGCCGGCAGCGGCATCGGCCTGGCCACCGCCCGCCGGCTCGCCTCCGAAGGCGCCGACGTCGTCTGCGCCGACATCGACCCGGCCGCGGGCAAGGCCGCGGCCGACGAGGTGGGCGGCCTCTTCGTCCAGGTGGACGTCACCGACAAGGAGCAGGTCGACGCCCTCTTCAAGACGGCCCACGACACCTACGGCTCCGTCGACATCGCCTTCAACAACGCGGGCATCTCGCCCGCCGACGACGACTCGATCCTCCTCACCGGCCTCGACGCCTGGAAGCGGGTCCAGGACGTCAACCTCACCTCCGTCTACCTGTGCTGCAAGGCCGCCCTGCCCTACATGCAGGCCCAGAAGCGCGGCTCCATCATCAACACCGCGTCCTTCGTGGCCCTGATGGGCGCCGCGACCTCGCAGATCTCCTACACGGCCTCCAAGGGCGGGGTCCTCGCCATGTCCCGCGAGCTCGGCGTGCAGTTCGCCCGCGAGGGCATCCGCGTCAACGCCCTGTGCCCGGGGCCGGTCAACACCCCGCTGCTCCAGGAGCTCTTCGCCAGCGACCCGGAGCGCGCCGCCCGCCGCCTCGTGCACATCCCCGTCGGCCGCTTCGCCGAAGCCGAGGAGATCGCCGCCGCCGTCGCCTTCCTCGCCAGCGACGACTCCTCCTTCGTCAACGCCGCCGACTTCGTCGTCGACGGCGGCATCTCCGGCGCGTACGTCACCCCGCTGTAGGCCCCTCGCAGACGGCCCGGTGGCCCCGCCCGCGGACGCCGCCGCCGTGGCCGACCGACTCGGTGTGCCGGACGACTCAGAGGAACGTGCGGCCCTCGCCCCGGTAGGTCGGGGCGGTGGCCGTCACCCGGTCCCCCTGGACCAGGTGCAGCGCGTCGAAGCGCTCGCAGAGCTCCCCGGCCTTCGCGTGCCGGAACCACACCCGGTCGCCGATCAGCAGGTCGTCGGCCGGGCTGCCGAGCAGGGGCGTCTGCACCTCGCCGGCGCCCTCCTGCGGGTCGTAGCGCAGCCCCTGCGGCAGGTACGGGACGGGCAGCCGGTCGGGGCCGGCCGCCCCCGAGGCCGGATAGCCGCCGCCGAGCACCGTCACCACCCCCACACCGGGGCGCCGGACCACGGGCTGGGCGAACAGCGCCGCCGGGCGCCCCCGGAAGGACGTGTAGTTGTCGAACAGCCGCGGCACGTAGAGCCCCGACCCGGCGGCGATCTCCGTCACCGCGTCCTCGGCGGCGGTCTGCTGCACGCTGCCGGTGCCGCCGCCGTTGACGAACTCCAGGTCCGGCACGACCGAGCGGACGGCCCGAACCGCCTCCGCGCGCCGGGCGGCGAGCTCCTTGCGGGCCGCGCCCTGCATCAGCCGGATGGCCCGCGACCGCAGGGGCCGTCCGGCCAGCGCGTCCCCGACCCCCGCGACGTGACCCTCGTACCCCATCAGCCCCACCACCCGGAACCCGGGCCGGGCCGAGACCGTACGGGCCAGGTCGGCGAGCTGCTCCGGCGTGCGCAGCGGCGAACGCCGGGCCCCCACCCGCACCCTGCCGCCGAACAGGTGCAGGGCGGTGTCCAGCTCCAGGCAGACGCGGACCTCCTGGGCGCCGCCGGCGCGGGACCGGTCGATCAGCTCCAGCTGGGCGGGGTCGTCGACCATGACGGTCACCGCCGCGGCGAGCTTGGGGTCGTCGGCCAGCTCGCCGAAACCGGCCCGGTCGGCGGACGGGTAGGCCAGCAGGACGTCCTCGAAGCCGGAACGGGCCAGCCAGAGCGACTCGGCGAGGGTGTACGACATGATCCCGGCGAACCCGGGCCGGGCCAGGACCCGTTCGAGGAGCACCTGGCACCGGACGGACTTGCTGGCCACCCGGACCGGCTTCCCGCCGGCCCGGCGCACGAGGTCGTCGGCATTCGCGTCGAACGCGTCGAGGTCCACGACGGCCAGCGGCGCGTCGAGGTGCGCGGTCGCCCGGTCGTACCGGGCCCGGTCGGCGGCGGGGGAGTTCATGGGCGGCAGCTTGCCAGACCGCTCTACCGGTGGGTAGGGGGCGGCGGAGCCGGTGCCGTCCTGACCGCCGTGGTCGACGGTTCCCCGGCTTCCGCCCCCGGTCTTGGCGGCCCGAGCACGTTCCGACGGCCGGTGCCGGGCGTGGTGCCGTCCTGACCGCCGCGGTCGACGGTTCCCCGGCTTCCGCCCCGGTCCTGGGCGGCCCGAGCACGCTCCGACGGCCCGCGCCACACCCGCTCCCGCACCGCCGGTGGCGGGCCGCCGGCCGCGATGGGGCACGGGGTCGGCGGCCCGGCCGCGGGGGGCCGTAGAGTACGGGCAGGCAGCCGTACGGAACGGGGGGCGGAGCCGCCGGATGACCACGACGACACCGCGGACCGCGCTGCCGGGCGAGCCCGAACCCTTCCCGCCCCCGCACGCGCCGTCGCGCCGCCGCCACCCCGGGCGGGTCCTCGCCGCCGTCCTGAGCGGCCTCCTCGGGGCCGGCCTCCTCGGCGGCGCCGGAGTCGGCGCCTGGGCGGACCACCGCGACGCGCACCGGCCCCCGCCCCCCGACGCCGCCTACCGCGAGGCCGGTTCGCTCTGGCGCGCCGCGCCCGTGGACAGCCTCTTCCCCACCGTCCTCGACGGCCCCGCGGCCGGCCCGGGCGGCGCCGACCGGACCTGGACCCGGATCGCCGTCGCGCCCGACGCGGACTGCCCGGCCGCGCTCTCCGCCGAGTGGCGGGCGCTGCTCGCCGCCACCGGCTGTACCCGCGTGCTCCGGGCCGCCTACACCGATGCCACCCGCTCTTCCCTGATCACCGTCGGCATGGTCTTCACCCCCGCCGACGCGCCCGCCCTGGCCGCGGCCGGGGCGCGGCTCCCCGCCCCGCCCGCGTACGGGTTCACCGACGCCCAGCGCGCGGCCTGGACCGCGTCCGCACTGGCCGAGGCCCCCGTCGTCCTCTACACGGTCTCCGCCTTCGCCGACGGCCGCTCCGTGGACGCGCCCCGCCCCGCCAAGGAAGCGATGGAGAAGGACGCCACCGGGTCCGTGGCCCAGGCGGGCCTGGGCCACGACGCCGACGCCGTCGCCGGGCGCATCCGAGCCGCCCTGCGGACGCTCGCCGCCCCGCCCGCACCCCCGGAGCCCGCCGGATGAGCCGCCCCCGCCCCGCACTCGGACCCGTCGCCGCCGTCCTCACGGCGACCGCGGTCCTCCTGGCCGCCTCGCCGGCCCCCGCCGCCGCGGACACCATCCGGGACCGCCAGTGGGGCCTGCTCGCCCTGCGCGCCGAGGAGGCCTGGGGCACCACCCGGGGCGACGGCGTCACCGTCGCCGTCCTCGACACCGGGGTCGACGACTCCCATCCCGACCTCGCCGGCCAGGTCCTCGCCGGCACCGACCTCATCGGAATGGGCGCCGGCCGGGGGGACCGCTCCTGGGCCCGCCACGGCACCGCCATGGCCGGCATCATCGCCGGGCACGGCCACGGACCCAGCCGCGGCCAGGGCGTCCTCGGAGTGGCGCCGCAGGCGAAGATCCTGCCCGTCCGGGTGATCCTGGAGGAGGGCGACCCGGGCCGCGCCAAAGCCCGCGAGAGCAAGGGCGGCGCGCTCGCCGAGGGCATCCGCTGGGCCGCCGACCACGGGGCCGACGTGATCAACCTGTCCCTCGGCGACGACAGCGACTCCGCCCACCACGAGGCGGGGGAGGACGAAGCCGTCCAGTACGCCCTCGCCAAGGGCGTCGTCGTCGTCGCCTCCGCCGGCAACGGCGGCGAGAGCGGCGACCGCGTCTCCTACCCGGCCGCCTACCCGGGGGTGATCGCGGTCACCGCCGTCGACCGCCGGGGCCGCAAGGCCGCCTTCTCCACGCGCAACTGGTACGCCACCGTCAGCGCTCCCGGCGTGGACGTGGTCATCGCCGACCCCGACCGGTCGTACTACGAGGGCTGGGGCACCAGCGCGGCGGCGGCCTTCGTCTCGGGATCGGTGGCCCTGGTCAGGGCCGCCCACCCGGACCTCTCCCCGGCGCAGATCAAGAAGCTGCTGGAGGACACCGCCTCGGACAGCCCCGCCGCGGGCCGCGACGACGCGCGCGGCCACGGCACCGTCGACCCCGCCGCCGCCCTCCAGGCCGCCGACGCGATGCTGCCGCAGGCGCCGGTGCCCGCGCCCGCCCCGGCCGGACGCACCTACTTCGGCCCCGGGCCCGAGCCCGCCCGCCCGCCCGAGCGCAGGGCCCGGTTCGGCGCGCCGGAGGCAGCGGTGGCGGGTGCGGCGCTGCTCGTCCTGGCCGCCGTACTGACCAGGCGTCCGCGGCGCGGGCCCAGGGGGCGGGACGGGGAGCCGTACCCGGCACAGTAGGGTCGGGGAACTGTGGCGAACATGGCGAACAAGAACATTCCCGACCCGGGCTTCTCCGACGACGACGGCAGCGCCGACCCCCGGCTGACCGCGGCCCTGGCCGCGTGGGCCCAGGACCGGGCGAAGGAGCCGGAGGTGCTGGCCGCCCTCAAGGGCGCCCGCCTGCTGGTCCCGGTGGTCGCCGTCCTCGGCGAGGTGGAGACGGACCCGGAGACCGGGCTGAAGCGCGAGAAGACCAGTGACATGGCCGTCCCGACCCTGCGGGCGGGCGACCGCCGGGCGCTCCCCGCCTTCACGTCGATCGCCTCGCTGGCGCTGTGGGACCCGGCGGCCCGGCCGGTGGCGGTCCCGCTGCACCAGGCCCTGGCGGCCGCCGCGCACGAGAAGGCCGACACCCTGGTCCTGGACCTGGCCGGCCCGGTCGCCTACCAGCTGACCGGTTCCGCGCTGCTCGCGCTGGCCGAGGGCCGCACGGACGCGGGACCGCTGGCCGACCCCGCGGTACGGGAGGCCGTACGGGCGGCCGTGTCCGCGGAGCCCGCCGTCCTGCGCGCCCATCTCGGCCCGGGCGGCGCGGACTCCGACGGGACCCTGGCGATCGTCCTGCCCGCCGACGCGCGGGCCTCCGCCGCGGCCCGGCGGGTCGCCGAGGCGCTGGCGGCGGACCCGGTCCTGCGGGCGCGCCTGGTGCGCGGGCTGGACCTGGCCCTGCTCCCCGCCGACGCCCCGGCGCCGGCGGGCGAACCGCTGTTCACCCGCTGACCGCGGCCCGCCGGCCGGGCCGCCGGCGGCGGCCCGGCGTGTGCGGGGATCAGCCGAGGGCGGGATCGGCCGAGGACGGGATCAGCCGAAGACGGGACCGGTGAACTTCTCGCCCGGGCCCTGGCCCGGCTCGTCCGGGACGACCGAGGCCTCGCGGAAGGCGAGCTGGAGGGACTTCAGGCCGTCCCGCAGCGGGGCCGCATGGAAGGAGCTGATCTCGGTGGCGCTCGCCGTGACCAGGCCGGCCAGGGCCGTGATCAGCTTGCGGGCCTCATCCAGGTCCTTGTACTGCGAGTCCGGCTTGTCCAGGCCCAGGTTGACCGCCGCGGCGCTCAGCAGGTGTACGGCCACCGTGGTGATCACCTCGACCGCGGGGACCTCCGCGATGTCGCGGGTCATGGCGTCGTAGTCGGGGGAGGCGTCGGCAGCGGTGTCGGTGGGGGGTGTCGCGTCAGTCATGCGGACCACGATATGCCGTGCGGCGGGCTTGCAACGCGGGTGCTAGTATGTACATCGACCGGCCGGACACTGCTGTGCCCGGCCCACAAGTGGAGGCTCCGATCTCCCACCTGACTGCCCTCCGGGGCGGCGGGTCATCCGGTCAGGCGGTATCCATCGTTCCGTACGGACGATGGAAAGCCGCCCGATGTTGCGCCCCGCGGTTCGCACGCGGCGGTGCTCCGGTTGTTTTGGAGCCCCCGCCTGTGCCCGGCGGGGCTTTTTTCATTCTCCCGCCGCGGTCGGTCTGACGGAAATACACGTCAGCGGCTGTCTGCCAGGCAGCCGTGTGGTGCTACCGAGGAGGATCCATCAGCACCGAGCCCCGCATCAACGACCGGATTCGCGTTCCCGAGGTACGGCTTGTCGGTCCCAGCGGCGAGCAGGTCGGCATCGTGCCGCTTGCGAAGGCGCTTGAGCTCGCGCAGGAGTACGACCTCGACCTGGTCGAGGTCGCGGCGTCCGCACGCCCGCCGGTCTGCAAGCTCATGGACTACGGCAAGTTCAAGTACGAGTCGGCCATGAAGGCCCGTGAGGCGCGCAAGAACCAGGCGCACACGGTCATCAAGGAAATGAAGCTCCGGCCGAAGATCGACCCGCACGACTATGACACCAAGAAGGGTCACGTCGTTCGGTTCCTCAAGCAGGGCGACAAGGTCAAGATCACGATCATGTTCCGTGGTCGCGAGCAGTCCAGGCCGGAACTCGGCTTCCGACTGCTGCAGCGCCTCGCGGCCGACGTCGAGGACCTCGGGTTCATCGAGTCGAACCCGAAGCAGGACGGCCGAAACATGATCATGGTTCTCGGTCCGCACAAGAAGAAGACCGAGGCGATGGCCGAAGCCCGCGAGGCGCAGGCCGCCCGCAAGGCCGAGCGTCAGGGTGCGGCCCACTCCGAGGACGAGGCTCCTTCCGAGGAGACTCCGGCCGAGGCCGCCACTGACGAGGCAGTCGCCTCCACCGAGGCCACCGAGGCCGTCGCCGACGAGGCGCCCGCCGAGGAGCCGAAGACCGAGGCCTGATTCCGGGGCATCCCGCCTCGGATCACCGACACAACATGACGCTCCCCGGAGCCGGTCCCGCAGTGGACCGGTGGGGGCGCCACCGACGAGGAGACAACGGCGCTATGCCGAAGAACAAGACGCACAGCGGTTCCAAGAAGCGTTTCAAGATCACCGGCTCCGGCAAGGTGCTCCGTGAGCGCGCCGGCAAGCGCCACCTGCTCGAGCACAAGTCGTCCCGTGTCACCCGCCGCCTGACCGGCACCGCGGAGATGGCCCCCGGCGACGCCGCGAAGATCAAGAAGCTTCTCGGCAAGTGACGTTCCCCGCTCCCCCCGACGGGAGCGGAACGTCAGGACCGGGACCCCATCGAATTCGGGCCGTGTGAAGACACCCGCGGCCCCGCTACAAGGAGTTAAAAAGTGGCACGCGTCAAGCGGGCAGTAAACGCCCACAAGAAGCGCCGGGCGATCCTCGAGGCGGCCTCCGGCTACCGCGGTCAGCGTTCGCGCCTGTACCGCAAGGCCAAGGAGCAGGTCACCCACTCGCTGGTCTACAACTTCAACGACCGCAAGAAGCGCAAGGGCGACTTCCGTCAGCTGTGGATCCAGCGCATCAACGCCGCTGCCCGCCAGAACGGCATGACGTACAACCGCCTCATCCAGGGTCTGAAGGCCGCCAACATCGAGGTGGACCGCAAGATCCTCGCGGAGCTGGCCGTCAACGACGCCAACGCCTTCGCCGCGCTCGTCGAGGTCGCGCAGAAGGCGCTCCCGGCGGACGTCAACGCCCCCAAGGCCGCCGCCTAAGGGCTAGCCGGCCCGCTCCGCGCGGCCGGCCCCCACGGACCCGCAGGCGATTCGCCTGCGGGTCCGTGTGCTTTCCCCTGTACGCCGCACGCACCGCACCGCTCCGGACCCGAGAGAGAACCGCAGACACCATGGGCACCCCCGCCGAGCTGATCTCCCCCCGTTCCCCGCGGGTGGCCGCCGCCAGGCGACTGGCCCGGCGCAACTTCCGCACCAAGGAGCGCCGGTTCATCGCCGAGGGCCCGCAGGCGGTCCGCGAGGCCGTCGAGCACCGGGGCAGCACGGGCGGGACCACGCTGATCGAGCTGTTCGCGACGGTCGAGGCCGCCGAGCGCTACTCCGAGATCATCGACGCGGCGCTGGCCGCGGGCGCCCGCGTCCACTACGCCGGCGACGAGGTGCTGGCCGAGGTCTCGCAGACCATCACCCCGCAGGGGCTCGTCGGCGTCTGCCACTTCCTGGACTCGCCCTTCGAGGAGATCCTCGCGGCCCGGCCCCGGCTCGTCGCCGTCCTCGCGCACGTCCGCGACCCCGGCAACGCGGGCACCGTGCTGCGCTGCGCGGACGCCGCCGGAGCGGACGCGGTGGTGCTGACCGACGCCTCGGTTGACCTCTACAACCCCAAGTCGGTACGGGCCTCGGTCGGTTCCCTCTTCCACCTGCCGGTCGCCGTCGGCGTCCCGGTGGAGCAGGCCGTCCAGGGACTCCGGGCGGCCGGCGTGCGGATCCTCGCCGCCGACGGCGCCGGCGAGGACGACCTCGACGCCGAGCTGGACGCGGGCACCATGGGCACCCCCTCGGCCTGGATCTTCGGCAACGAGGCCTGGGGCCTGCCGGAGGAGACCCGCGCCCTCGCGGACGCGGTCGTGCGGGTGCCGATCCACGGCAAGGCGGAGAGCCTGAACCTCGCGACGGCCGCCGCCGTGTGCCTCTACGCCTCCGCCCGTGCACAGCGGGCGTCCGGAGGGTGCCGCTCCGTGACCCCCAGCTAGTAATGTGGCGGCCCGGGGGCCCACTGCGCTACTCGGAGATGTGGGGTACGGGGACATGACCGTCGGTACGAACAGCTCACCGGGGGCCGGCGCGGCGGCCCGGCCGCAGGCGGCTGCCCCGTCGGGCCCCGCCCGGCCGGGCCGCTCCGGCGCCGAGACCGTACCGGGCATCCCCGCCCAGGGCGCCGGCCCGGACGCGGGGACCGGGGCCGGTTCCGCGGCCGGGACCCCCGGCCCGGGGGCGGGCGAGGGGCCGGACTTCGGCATCGACCCCGACGACCTGCCCGACGGGCTCGTCGTCGCCGACGCCTCCGGACACGTCATCTGCTTCAACCGCGCCGCGGCCCGGATGACGGCGACCGACCCCGCTCGGGCCCTCGGCACCCGCATCGACCGGGCACTGCCGCTGGAAGACCTCGAAGGCCGCCGCTGGTGGGCGCTGACCGACCCCTACGGGGGCCTGGCCACCCGGCGCGGCCAGCCCGAGCGGAACCTGCTGCTGCCCGGCGGCCGCGAGGTGCTGGTCTCCGCCCGCTACGTGCGCACCCACCCCACCGGCCCGCTGCGCCGCCTCGTCGTCACCCTGCGCGGCACCGAGGCCCGGCGGCGCACCGAGCGCAGCCACGCCGAGCTGATCGCCACGGTCGCGCACGAGCTGCGCTCCCCCCTCACCTCCGTCAAGGGCTTCACCGCCACCCTGCTCGCCAAGTGGGAGCGCTTCACCGACGACCAGAAGCGCCTGATGCTGGAGACCGTCGACGCCGACGCCAACCGCATCACCCGCCTGATCGCCGAGCTCCTCGACATCTCCCGCATCGACTCCGGCCGCCTCGAGGTGCGCCGCCAGCCGGTCGACCTCGCCACGGCCGTCGGCCGGCACGTCCAGGCGCTCATCGCGAACGGACAGGCCCCCGAGCGGTTCCTCGTCAGCGTCAGCCGCCCGCTCCCCGACCTGTGGGCCGACCCGGACAAGATCGACCAGATCCTCGGCAACCTGCTCGAAAATGCGGTGCGCCACGGTGAGGGAACGGTCACCATCGACGTAGCGCCGCACGAGAAGGGAACCGCCGTCACCGTGACCGACGAAGGCCCCGGGATTCCGGAGGAGTCGATGGGCCGCGTCTTCACCCGCTTCTGGCGGGGGAGCAAGCGCGGCGGCACCGGCCTGGGCCTGTACATCGTCAAGGGCATCGTGGAGGCGCACGGCGGCACCATCACGGTCGGCCGCGGCCCCGGCGGCGGAGCCGAGTTCCGATTTATCCTGCCCGTGAGCGCCCCGGCCTACCTCACGCAGTAGCACTGCGGAGCGTCTCGCCGGGCGGCCCACGGGCTCCCTCCACCCCCAGCGACCTTTAGACTCGTCCTTTGGCACCTTTGTGTCCTTGTCCGATCCAGGTCGATCGAGTCGTCGGGGACCACCAGCCAGCCATCGGAAGTACGGGAAGAGATGTCGGCACCGAACAAGTCGTACGACCCTGTCGAGGTCGAGGCACTGAAACCGGAAGAGATCGAGCGCATGCGGGACGAGGCGCTCGCCGCCTTCGCGTCCGCCGGCGACCTCGACACGCTGCGGGAGGCGAAGACCGCGCACATGGGCGACCGCTCGCCCCTGGCGCTCGCCAACCGCGAGATCGGCGCCCTGCCCCCGCAGGCCAAGGCCGAGGCGGGCAAGCGCGTGGGCCAGGCCCGCGGCGCCGTGAACAAGGCCTTCGGGGCCCGCACGGTCGAGCTGGAGGCGGAGCGCGACGAGCGGGTCCTCGTCGAGGAGGCGGTGGACGTCACACTGCCCCACGACCGGGTGCCCGCCGGCGCCCGGCACCCCCTGACCACGCTGATGGACCGCATCGCGGACATCTTCACGGCCATGGGGTACGAGGTCGCCGAAGGGCCCGAGGTCGAGGCGGAGTGGTTCAACTTCGACGCCCTCAACTTCACCCCCGACCACCCCGCGCGCCAGATGCAGGACACGTTCTTCGTGCAGGGGCCCGACGGCACGGAGGGTGACGAGTCCGGCGTCGTGCTGCGCACCCACACCTCCCCGGTGCAGGCGCGCTCGCTGCTGGAGCGCAAGCCCCCCGTCTACATCGTCTGTCCGGGGCGGGTGTACCGCACCGACGAGCTCGACGCGACGCACACCCCGGTCTTCCACCAGGTCGAGCTGCTCGCCGTGGACGAGGGCCTGACCATGGCCGACCTCAAGGGGACCATGGACCACATGGTCCAGGAGCTGTTCGGGGAGGGCACGACCACGCGCCTGCGCCCGCACTTCTTCCCGTTCACCGAGCCGTCCGCCGAGATGGACATGCAGTGCTACGTGTGCCGCGGCGCGTCGGTGGGCAACCCCGACCGTCCGTGCCGCACCTGCTCCAGCGAAGGTTGGATCGAGCTCGGCGGCTGCGGCATGGTCAACCCCAAGGTGCTCGTCGCCTGCGGCGTGGACCCCGAGAAGTACAGCGGGTTCGCCTTCGGGTTCGGGATCGAGCGGATGCTGATGTTCCGCCACAACGTCGAAGACATGCGAGACATGGTCGAGGGTGACATCCGTTTCACCCGGCCGTTCGGGATGGAGATCTGATGCGGGTCCCGCTTTCCTGGCTGCGGGAGTACGTCGACCTCCCCGCGGGTGAAACCGGTCGCGACGTCGCGGCCAAGCTCGTCGACGCCGGCCTGGAGGTCGAGACCGTCGAGCAGCTCGGCGGCGGGCTCAAGGGCCCCCTCGTCGTCGGCAAGGTGCTGACCATCGAGGAGCTCGAGGGCTTCCGCAAGCCGATCCGCTTCTGCACGGTCGACGTCGGCGCCGCCAACGGCACCGGCGAGCCCCAGGAGATCGTCTGCGGCGCCCGGAACTTCGCCGTCGGCGACAAGGTCGTCGTGGTCCTGCCCGGCGCGGTGCTGCCCGGCGACTTCGCGATCGCCTCGCGCAAGACGTACGGCCGCACCTCGCACGGCATGATCTGCTCCGGCGACGAGCTGGGCATGGGTGACGACGGCACGCACGGCATCATCGTGCTGCCGCCCGAGCACGAGGTCGGCACCGACGCGATCGAGCTGCTCCAGCTCGTCGACGAGGTCCTCGACATCGACATCACGCCGGACCGCGGCTACTGCATGTCGATGCGCGGCGTCGCCCGCGAGGCGGCGACCGCCTACGGCCTGCCGCTGCGCGACCCGGCACTGCTCGACGTCCCCGCGCCGAACTCGTACGGCTACCCGGTCAAGGTCGACGACCCGGCCGGCTGCGACCGCTTCACCGCCCGCACCGTGACCGGCCTCGACCCCGACGCGCGCTCCCCGATCTGGCTCACCCGCCGCCTGCAGAAGGCGGGCATGCGCCCGATCTCGCTCGCCGTCGACATCACCAACTACGTGATGCTCGAACTCGGCCAGCCGCTGCACGCCTACGACCGCTCGCGCGTCGACGGCGCCATCGGCGTCCGCCGCGCGGAGCAGGGCGAGCAGCTCACCACCCTGGACGGCGTCAAGCGCACCCTCGACGCCGAGGACCTGGTGATCACGGACAACAGCGGGCCGATCGGGCTCGCCGGTGTCATGGGCGGCGCCAACACCGAGATCGCCGACGCCGTCACCACGCCGTTCGATCCTTCCGGGGCGACCGGCCAGGCGACGGGCACCACGGACGTCGTCATCGAGGCCGCGCACTTCGACTCCGTGTCGGTCTCGCGCACCGCCCGTCGGCTGAAGCTCTCCTCGGAGGCCTCCAAGCGCTTCGAGCGGGGGGTCGACCCGCTGGCCGCCGCCGCGGCCGCGCAGCGGACCGTCGACCTGCTGGTGCTGCTGGCCGGGGGCACCGCCGAGGCGGGCGTCACCGAGTTCCTCGCCCCGGGCGCCCCGCGCACCATCGCGATGAGCGCGGACCACCCGGACCGCGTCGCGGGCATGGACTACGGTCGCGAGACCGTCGTGCGCCGTCTCCAGGAGGTCGGCTGCGACGTCTACGGCCAGGACGAGCTCGTCGTCACCGTCCCCTCGTGGCGGCCCGACCTCGCCGCGCCCAACGACCTCGCGGAAGAGGTCATCCGGCTGGAGGGGTACGGGAACCTCCCGTCCACCCTCCCGCAGGTGCCCTCCGGCCGCGGGCTGACCGCCCGGCAGCAGCTGCACCGCCGGGTCGGCCGCGCGCTGGCCGGCGCGGGCTACGTCGAGGCTCTGAGCTACCCGTTCATCGGCGAGCAGGTCTTCGACCAGCTCCAGCTCCCGGCCCACGACGCCGCCCGCCAGGTGGTCAGGCTGGTCAACCCGATCTCCGACGAGGAGCCGGCGCTGCGCACCACGCTGCTGCCGGGCCTGCTCGGGGCGCTGCGCCGCAACGACAGCCGGGGCAGCCACGACCTCGCGCTCTTCGAGACCGGTTCGGTCTTCCTCGCCGCCGACCGGCCGGGTGTCGCCGTACGGCTGCCCGTCGACCGGCGTCCCACCGACGAGGAGATCGCCACCCTGGACGCGGCGCTGCCCGCGCAGCCGCGGTACGCCGCGGTCGTGCTGGCCGGTGCGCGCGAACAGGCCGGCTGGTGGGGCCGGGGCCGCCCGGCCGACTGGGCGGACGCGGTCGAGGCCGCCCGCTCGCTGGCCGTCGAGGCCGGCGCCGAACTCGTCGTCCGCCAGGGGCAGTACGGCCCCTGGCACCCGGGTCGCTGCGCCGAGCTGGTCGTCACCGTCGACGGCGTCGAGCAGGTCATCGGCCACGCCGGCGAGCTGCACCCGCGCGTGGTCAAGGCCATGGGCCTGCCGGCCCGCACCAGCGCCATGGAGCTCGACCTGGACCGCCTCGCGGCGGCCGGCGGCGAGGCCCCGCGGGCGCCGCGGATCTCCACCTTCCCGGTGGCGACCCAGGACGTCGCGCTGATCGTGGACGAGTCCGTCCCGGCCTCCTCCGTGGAGGACGCGCTGCGCAAGGGCGCGGGCGAACTGCTGGAGTCCCTGCGGCTGTTCGACGTGTTCACGGGTGAGCAGGTCGGCGCGGGCAAGAAGTCCCTGGCGTACGCGCTGCGCTTCCGCGCGGCCGACCGCACGCTGACCGCCGAGGAGTCCACGGCCGCGCGCGACGCGGCGGTGGCCGTGGCCGGCGAGCGGACCGGGGCGGTGCTCCGGGGCGCGTAGCGCCTGTCAGCCGGCTCGAGGGGCGTACCCGGGATTCCCGGGTGCGCCCCTTTCCCGTTCCCGGCGGCGTGGGTGCCGGGGGGCGGAATCCCCGGGGCGGGCGCGGCGAGAGGTCCGGCTCCGGGCGGGGCGGGCGACCAACCCGCACCGGCGGAGCCGGACGGCGCCGCCCGCCTGCCATGGAGTGTCGGGCAGACAGCAGACGGGCGGCGCGGTGACGGGTCGTCGCACTGTACGAGGGGGAGCCGACGACCCGGGCTGCCTCTTGACGAGGCCCTTAAGTGAAGCGCCCCGAGGGGCCCCCGCGGGAGGGTGCGGATCGCATTTATGCGCGTATCCGGTTCACACCCCGTGTGAAGCGCGCACCCACTAGCCTGGGGCCGAAGAGCCCTTGGAGCGGCCCATGCAGCCCAATGTCCTGCTCGACGCCCTCCTCGCCGAGGCGGGCATGTCCCACGCCGGACTCGCCGCGTACGTGAACCAGGCAGGACGCACCCGCGGGCTCGCCCTGCGCTACGAACACACCGCCGTCACCCGGTGGTTGAAGGGCCAGCGCCCGCGCGGCCAGGTCCCGGACCTGATCTGCGAGGTCCTCGGCGGCCGGTTGCGGCGGCCGCTCGGGCTGGACGACATCGGCCTCGGCCTGCCGGACCGGCCCGCGTCCGCGCCCGGTTCCCCCCTCAGCGGGTTCGTCGACCGGGCCGCCGCCCTGTGGCGTGCCGACGGGCAGGCCCGCCCCCGGCTGCTCGCCGCCGACGCCCTCACCGGGACCCCGGCCGTGATCCCGGTCTGGGAGTGGGAGAACCCGCCCGAGGACGCGGACGTCTCCCGCGAGGGACCGCAGCGGATCGGGCCCGAGCACATCGAGATCCTGCGGGCCGCCCGCGCGCACTACGAGCTCATGTACCGGCGGACCGGCGGGGTGGCGACCCGGGACCGCATCGTCCGCTTCCTCGGCACCGAGACCGCGCCGATGCTGCGCGGCGGCTACTGCGACGGCGTCGGCCGCCGGCTGCACCGCGCCACCGGCTCCCTCGTGGCGGTGGCCGGCATCTGCGCGTACGACTCGGACGCCCACGGCCTCGCGCAGCGCTACTTCCACCAGGCCCTGCGCCTCGCCAAGGCCAGCGGGGACCGGGGGCTCGGGGCGTACGTCATCGCGCTGATCGTCAACCAGTGCCTGCACCTGCGGGAGTACCGCCAGGCCGTCGCCTTCGCCGAGGCCGCGCTGCGCGCGGCGGGCCGGCACACCACCTCGGCGCTGGCCGCCGACCTGTACGCCATGCAGGCCAAGGCCTACGCCCGGCTCGGCGACGACCGGGCGGCGCTGGAGTGCATCCGGCGGGCGGAGACCGCCGCCGAGCGGATCCGTCCCGGCACGGAACCGGACGAGACCGGCTACGTCCAGCCCGGACTGGTCAACGTCCAGGTCGCCGAGGCGCTGCTCGGCCTGGGGGACCTGGACGGCGCGCACGAGCAGGCGACCGCCGCCGTGCGCACCCCGGCGCACGACCGCGGCCGGGTGCACCGGCTGGCGATGCTGTGCGAGATCCAGTTGCGGCAGGGGGAGGCGGACCGGGCCGTGGCGGCCGCCGCGGAGATGGCCGAGCGGGCCAGGGGGATGGAGTCGCTGCGGCTGCGCGACCGCTTGCGGGCGGTCCGCGAACAGCTGCTGACGAGCGGCTGCTCGGGCGCGCAGGAGACCGCGCTGCTCATCGACGGGGCGCTGCGGGTGCCCCTGTAACGGCGCTGTTCTGCTGCCATGTTGCCACCTACTCGATCGGAAGGTGGCACAACCGTGCAGTGGATGAACCTGAGTGAGCAGACCGTGTACAAGAACCGTTGGTTCGACGTGAACCTCGCCGATGTGGAACTCCCCGACGGCCGGCACCTGGACCACTTCGTGATCCGGCTGCGCCCGGTCGCCGTCGCCACGGCCGTCAACGGGGCCGACGAGGTGCTGCTGCTGTGGCGGCACCGCTTCATCACCGACAGCTGGGGCTGGGAGCTGCCGGCCGGGGTCGTCGAGGACGGGGAGAGCGTCGAGACGGCGGCCGCCCGGGAGATGGAGGAGGAGTCCGGCTGGCGGCCCGGCCCGCTCCGCCCCCTGATGACCGTCGAGCCGTCCAACGGGCTGACCGACGCCCGCCACCACCTCTTCTGGGCGGACGGGGCCACCTACACCGGGCATCCCGAGGACGACTTCGAGTCCTCACGCAGGGAGTGGGTCCCGCTGGAACGGGTACCGGACATGATCGCGCGCGGGGAGGTCCCGGCCGCCAACACGGCGGCCGGGCTGCTCCTCCTGCACCACCTGCGGCGGGGTCAGGCGTAGGGGTAGAAGCCCGCGCCCGTCTTGCGGCCCAGGCGGCCCGCGTCGACCATCCGCTGGAGGAGCGGGGGAGCGGCGTACAGCGGCTCCTTGAACTCGCTGTACATGGAGTCCGCCACCGAGGCCACGGTGTCCAGGCCGATCAGGTCCGCGAGCTTCAGCGGGCCCATGGGGTGGGCGCAGCCCAGCTCCATGCCGTTGTCGATGTCCTCGCGGCTCGCGATGCCCGACTCGAACATCCGGATCGCGGACAGCAGGTACGGGATGAGGAGCGCGTTGACCACGAAGCCGGAACGGTCCTGGGCGCGGATCGCGTGCTTGCCCAGCACGTCCCGCACCAGGGCCTCGGCCCGCTTGACCGTCTCGTCGCCCGTGGTCAGCGCCGGGATCAGCTCGACGAGCTGCTGCACCGGGGCCGGGTTGAAGAAGTGGATGCCGATGACCTGGTCGGGCCGCGAGGTCGCGACGGCCAGCTTGACCAGCGGGATCGAGGAGGTGTTGGAGGCCAGGATCGCGTCCGGGCGGGTGACCACCTGGTCGAGGACCTGGAAGATCTCCGTCTTGACCTGCTCGTTCTCCACGACGGCCTCGATGACGAGGTCGCGGTCGGCGAACTCGCCGAGGTCGGTGGTGAAGGTGAGGCGGGCCAGGGTGGCGTCCCGCTCCTCCTCGCTGATCTTGCCGCGTTCGGCGGCCTTCATCAGCGAGTTGTGCAGCCGGGTGCGCCCGATCTCCAGGGCCTCGCCGGTGGTCTCGGCGACCTTCACCTCAAGACCGCTGCGGGCGCACACCTCGGCGATGCCCGCGCCCATCTGGCCGCAGCCCACTACGCCGACGCGAGCGATGTCGGTCGGGAGGGTAGAGAGGTCCGTCACATCGTGCCTTTCGCTGCTCATCCATCGCGGGTCCCCCGTGTCCGACAGTGGTAACTGCTTTCCGGCGCCCGCCACGCCCCCCGACGTTACCCCCGACCTTGACCCCGGTGGCGGGCCGGGGCGGGCATGCTGGGCGCACGCAGAGGGATGTCACGCAACGGAACGGAGCCGTCACATGACGTACATCGGGCGACGGAGGCTGCTGGCGGGAGCGGCGGGGGCGCTGGCCGCGGCCACGGCGGGCCGGGCGGGCCCGGCGGTGGCGGCGGCGTCGGCGGACGCGGGCGGGGGTGGGGGCGCGGCTCCGGCGGGGACTGCGGGGGCGGCGGCGCCGGGTGCGCTCGCGGCGGCGGGGGCGCCCGGTCCGACGGCCGGGGCGGGCGCCGCCGAGTTCCGGGGGATGTGGATCGCCTCCGTGACGAACGTGGACTGGCCCTCCAGGTCGGGGCTGTCCGCCGGCGCCCAGCGCGCCGAGCTGCTCTCCCTCCTGGACACGGCCGTCGGGCGGCGGCTCAACGCGGTCGTCCTCCAGGTCCGGCCGGCGGCCGACGCGCTGTGGCCCTCGCGGCTGGAGCCCTGGTCGCAGTGGCTGACCGGGGAGCAGGGGGTCGATCCGGGCTGGGACCCGCTGGGCACCGCCGTGGCCGAGGCGCACGCGCGCGGGCTGGAGCTGCACGCCTGGTTCAACCCGTACCGGGTGGCGAACCACACGGACCCCGACCGCCTGGCGGCCTCGCACCCGGCCCGGGCCAATCCCGGCTGGACGGTCCCCTACGGCGGGAAGCTCTACTACAACCCGGGCCTGCCCGAGGTGCGGCGCTTCGTCCAGGAGGCCGTGCTCGACGCCGTGTCCCGCTACCCGGTCGACGGGGTGCACTGGGACGACTACTTCTACCCGTACCCGGTGGAGGGCGATTACTTCGACGACGACGAGGCCTTCGAGCGGTACGGGGCCTCCTTCGGCTCCCGTGCGGACTGGCGCCGCGACAACACGGACGCCCTGGTCCGCGAGATGTCCGAGCGGCTGCGCACGGTCCGGCCGGCGGCACGCTTCGGCATCAGCCCGTTCGCGGTCTGGCGCAACGGGGACAGGGACCCGCTCGGCTCGCCGACGCGGGCGGGCGTCGCCACGTACGACGACCTGTACGCGGACACCCGCAAGTGGGTCACCGAGGGCTGGATCGACTACATCGCGCCACAGGCGTACTGGCACATCGGGCACCCGACCGCCGACTACGCCGACCTGGTCCCCTGGTGGGCGCGGACGGTCGCCGGCACGGGCGTGGACCTCTACGTGGGCGAGGGCCTCTACCGCAGCGACGCCGACAGTCCCACCGCCGCGTGGCGCGATCCGGCGGAGCTCTCCCGGCACGTGCGCTTCGCGCGGGCGTACCCGGAGGTCCGCGGCCACATCTGGTTCTCGGCGAAACAGGTGGCCGCGGACCCCAACGGAGCGATGGCCCGGGTGGTCGCCGACCACTACGGGTCGGTCGTGCCCCCGCGCTGAGTCAGTACGCCGTGCCTCCGCGCCGAGTCAGTACTCGGTCGGTTCGGGTACGGGGTGGCGCACGACGCAGTCGGGCCCGGGGGCCATCAGCGCTTCGTGGCCGTCCTGGAAGCGCACCCGGTACGGCGGGGTGCCGTTGTCCCCCAGAACCTGGGTGATCTCGCCCACCTTGTCGTTCTGTCCGACGATCCTGCCGTGCTGCACCAGCTGGTCGCCCTCGGTCGCGTGCATGGCCGGCCTCCTCGCTTCCGGTCCCCTCCGGTGCTAGAAGTCTAGGTCGTTCTAGGGTTATTTGACCCGTTGGGTCACGGCGATGCAGACGAGTACCGCGCAGGCGGCCGCGGGCGCGGCGGGCGAGAGGTGCTCACCCAGCAGCGCCACCGACCACACCAGCGTCAGGAGCGGCTGGGCGAGTTGCAGCTGGCTGGCGCGCGGTGCGCCGATCTCAGCCATGCCGCGGTACCAGACGTACAGGCCGAGGAAGGTGGAGCCCGCCGCCGCCCACACCAGGCCCGCCAGGCCGTGGCCGGTGAGGTGCACCGGCTCGTACGCCAGCCCCGCCGCGGAGCCGGCCAGGCTCAGCGGCAGGCACAGCACCAGCGCCCAGCCGATCACCTGCCAGCCGGGCAGCACCCGGGCCAGGCGTCCGCCCTCGGTGTACCCGGCGGCGCACACCAGCAGCGCGCCGAACAGGTATCCATCGCCGGCCGACAGGGAGCCGCCGCTCTGCGCCGCGGTGAAGGCGAGGACCACGGCGGCGCCCGCGAGGGCCGCGGCCCAGAAGCGGCGCGAGGGCCGGACCCCCGTGCGCAGGGCGGAGAGCGCGGCCGTGGTGAGGGGGAGCAGGCCGACGACCACGGCCGCGTGCGAGGTGGTCGAGGTCTGCAGGGCGAGGGTGGTGAGCAGCGGGAAGCCCACGACCACCCCGGCCGCGACGACGGCCAGGCCCGCCCAGTGCGCACGGGCGGGCAGCGGGACCCGCAGGGCGAGCAGGAAGCCGGCGGCGATGACGGCCGCCAGGACGCTGCGCAGGGAGACGAGGGACCAGGGGCCGAAGCTCTCCAGCCCCCACGCGGTGGCGGGGAAGGTCAGCGAGAAGGCGACCACGCCCAGGGAGGCGAGCAGGGTGCCCCGGCGGCCGACGGAACCCTCGACCGCTATCGGAGGCGGCAGGATAGCGCTATTCTGTGCAGTCATGTATGAGCGTAGCAGTGTGGCAGAGCTGGCAGAATCCCTGCGGTCCGAGCTGAACCGCTACTCGGTGGGTGGAAAGCTGCCGTCGAGCCGGGCGCTCATCGAGCGGTACCGGGTCAGCCCCGTGACCGTCTCCCGGGCCTTGGCGCAGCTGGCCGCCGAGGGCCTGGTCGTCACCCGACCCGGCGCCGGCGCCTTCCGCGCCCGCCCGCGCGCCGCGGCCCCCGCGCCCGGTGACACCTCCTGGCAGGAGGTCGCCCTCAGCGCCGAGGGGGCCGGGGAGGTCGTCCCCCGGTCCGTCGACGCCACCGGGGTCCTGGGGTCGCTGGCCACGCCGCCGCCCGGGGTGATCGAGTTGAGCGGCGGGTACCTCCACCCCTCCCTGCAGCCCGAGCGGGCCATGGCGGCGGCGCTCGCGCGGGCCGGGCGGCGGCCCGGGGTCTGGATGCGGCCCCCCGTCGAGGGGCTGCCCGAGCTGCGCGACTGGTTCGCCCGGGAGATCGGCGGACCGGTCGTCGCCGCCGACGTGCTGGTCACCGCGGGCGGGCAGAGCGCACTGGCCACCGCGGTCCGGGCGCTCGCCCCGCCCGGGGCGCCGATCCTGGTGGAGTCGCCGACCTACCCGGGGCTGCTGGCCGTCGCCCGCGCCTCGGGATGCCGGCCCGTACCCGTGCCCGTGGACGCCGGAGGCGTGCGGCCGGAGCTGCTCGCGGCGGCCTTCGACGCCACCGGGGCGCGGGTCTTCGTGTGCCAGCCGCTCTTCCAGAACCCGACGGGCGCGGTCCTCGCCCCCGAACGGCGGGCGGAGGTGCTGCGCATCGCGCGGGCCGCCGGGGCCTTCGTGGTCGAGGACGACTTCGCCCGGGCGCTGGCGCACGAGGACGCCGGTCCGCTGCCCGCCACCCTGGCCGCCGAGGACGCCGACGGCGTGGTGGTCCACGTGCGCTCCCTGACCAAGGCCGCCTCGCCCAGCCTGCGGGTGGGCGCCCTGGCCGCGCGCGGCCCGGTGCTGGACCGGCTGCGCGCCATCCAGGTGGTGGACACCTTCTTCGTGCCCCGACCGCTCCAGGAGGCGGCCCTGGAGCTGGTCGGCGCCCCCGCCTGGCCGCGCCACCTGCGGACCGTCGCCGCCGAGCTGAGACACCGCCGGGACGTCCTCGCCGGGGCCCTGCGGCGCGACCTGCCCGCTCTGGAGCCGGCCCACGTGCCCACGGGCGGCTTCCAGTTGTGGGTGCGGCCCACCGCGGGGGGCGACGACACCGCCGTGGCGGCGGCCGCCCTGCGCGCGGGGGTCGCGGTCGCACCCGGACGCCCCTACTTCTGCGCGGAACCGCCCGGCCCGTACGTACGGATGAGCTTCGCGGGGGTCGCGGGCCCCGCCGAACTGGTGGAAGCGGTCCGGCGGCTGCGCGGGGCCCTCGCGGACGTCGTTGTCGGCGAGGGGCAGGGTCCACGCTGACTCACACCGGGGTTCCGGGCGACAGGAGAGCTCTTTGCATAAAAGTGCGGGGATACGTATAGTCATGCCATCGACGAGGAGGGTCCGATGGCAGTACGTGTAGCGGTGGCCGGAGCGAGCGGGTACGCGGGCGGGGAAGTCCTGCGCCTGCTGCTCTCGCACCCCGAGGCGGAGATCGGCGCCCTGACTGGCAACTCCAACGCCGGGCAGCTCCTGGGCTCCCTCCAGCCCCACCTGGGACCGCTCGCCGGGCGGACCCTGGAGGCGACCACCGCCGAGACCCTCGCCGGACATGATGTCGTGTTCCTCGCGCTTCCGCACGGCCAGTCCGCCGCCGTCGCCGCCCAGCTCGGCGACGACGTCCTCGTCATCGACATGGGCGCCGACCACCGGCTCGCCGACGCCGCCGACTGGGACCGCTTCTACGGCGCCCCGCACGCGGGGACCTGGCCCTACGGCCTTCCCGAACTCCCCGGCTGCCGCGCCGCCCTGGCCGGCTCCAAGCGCGTCGCCGTCCCGGGCTGCTTCCCCACCGCCGTCTCGCTCGCGCTCTTCCCCGCCTACGCGGACCGGCTCGCCGAGCCCGAGGCCGTGATCGTCGCCGCCACCGGCACCTCCGGCGCGGGCAAGGCTCTCAAGGCCCACCTGCTCGGCTCCGAGGTCATGGGCTCCGTGAGCCCGTACGGCGTCGGCGGCGGCCACCGCCACACTCCCGAGATGGTGCAGAACCTCTCCCCGGTGGCCGGGCAGCGCGTCACCGTCTCGTTCACGCCCACCCTCGTCCCCATGGCGCGCGGCATCCTCGCCACCTGCTCCGCCAAGGCGCTCCCGGGCACCACCGCCGCATCGCTGCGCGCCGCGTACGAGAAGGCGTACGCCGACGAGCCCTTCGTACGGCTGCTCCCCGAGGGGCAGTGGCCGGCCACCAAGTCCGTCCAGGGATCCAACGCCGTCCAGGTCCAGGTCGCCCACGACGAGTCCGCGCAGCGGATCATCGCCGTGAGCGCCATCGACAACCTGACCAAGGGCACCGCCGGCGGCGCGGTGCAGAGCATGAACATCGCCCTCGGGCTCCCCGAGCAGCTCGGCCTTTCCACGATCGGAGTCGCACCGTGAGCGTCACGGCAGCACAGGGATTCACGGCGGCGGGCATCGCCGCCGGAATCAAGGCGAACGGCAACCCGGACCTGGCCCTCGTGGTCAACCACGGGCCGCGTCTGGCCGCCGCGGGCGTGTTCACCTCCAACCGCGTCAAGGCCGCGCCGGTGCGCTGGTCGGAGCAGGTGCTGCGCGGCGCCGCCGTCAGCGCGGTCGTCCTGAACTCGGGCGGCGCCAACGCCTGCACCGGGCCCAAGGGCTTCCAGGACACCCACGCCACCGCCGAGAAGGCCGCCGAGGTCCTGAACGGCCTGGGCCTCGGCGCGGAGTTCAACGCCGGTGAGATCGCCGTCGCCTCCACCGGCCTGATCGGCGTCCTGCTCCCCATGGACAAGCTACTGCCGGGCATCGGGACCGCGGCCGCCGCCCTCTCGGCGGACGGCGGCGAGGCCGCCGCCATCGCCATCAAGACCACCGACACCGTGCACAAGACCGCCACGGTCTCCCGGGACGGCTGGACCGTCGGCGGCATGGCCAAGGGCGCGGGCATGCTCGCCCCCGGCCTGGCCACCATGCTCGTCGTCCTCACCACCGACGCCGACCTGGACAGCGCCGCCCTCGACGGGGCGCTGCGCTCCGCCACCCGCACGACCTTCGACCGGATCGACTCCGACGGCTGCATGTCCACCAACGACACGGTGCTGCTGCTGGCCTCCGGTGCGTCCGGCGTGGTGCCGGAGCGCGAGGAGTTCGCCGAGGCCGTACGGGCCGTCTGCGACGACCTGGCCCGCCAGCTGATCGGCGACGCCGAGGGCGCCGGCAAGGACATCCGCATCGAGGTCGTCGGCGCCGCCGACGAGGACGACGCCGTCGAGGTGGGCCGCTCCATCGCCCGGAACAACCTGCTCAAATGCGCCATCCACGGCGAGGACCCGAACTGGGGCCGGGTGCTCTCCGCGATCGGCACCACGAAGGCGGCCTTCGACCCGGACCGGCTGAACGTCGCCATCAACGGCGTCTGGGTCTGCAGGAACGGCTCGGTCGGCGACGACCGGGACCTGGTGAGCATGAAGGACCGCGAGGTCCGCATCACCGCCGACCTGGCCACCGGCGGCGCGTCCGCCGTGATCTGGGCCAACGACCTGACCGCCGAGTACGTCCACGAGAACAGCGCCTACAGCTCATGAGCGACGAGAAGGCCGGGCAGCCCGGCACCGGAACGGCCCGCAAGCACACCGCGCTGCCGAAGGCGCAGATCCTCATCGAGGCCCTGCCCTGGCTCACCCGCCACAACGGCAAGGTCGTCGTGATCAAGTTCGGCGGCAACGCCATGATCGACGAGGACCTCAAGGCCGCCTTCGCCCAGGACGTGGTCTTCCTGCGCCAGGCCGGCCTGAAGCCGGTCGTGGTGCACGGCGGCGGTCCCCAGATCAACGCCCAGCTCGACAAGCAGGGCCTGATCAGCGAGTTCAAGGCGGGCCTGCGGGTCACCACCCCGGAAGCCATGGACGTCGTACGGATGGTCCTGGCGGGCCATGTCCAGCGCGAGCTGGTCGGGCTGCTCAACGAGCACGGGCCGCTCGCCGTCGGACTGACCGGCGAGGACGCCCACACCATCACCGCCACCAAGCACAGCCCCGAGATCGACGGCGAGCTCGTGGACATCGGGCGCGTCGGCGAGATCGTCTCCATCAACACCGGCGCCATCGAAGCCCTGCTGGCAGACGGCCGGATCCCGGTCGTCTCCTCCATCGCCCGCAGCGCCGACGACCACCACGTGTACAACGTGAACGCCGACACCGCCGCCGCCGCGCTCGCCGCGGCGCTCGGTGCCGAGACCCTGATGGTCCTCACCGACGTCGAGGGCCTCTACGCCGACTGGCCCAGCAGCGACGAGGTCATCAGCCGGCTCACCGTCAGCGAGCTGGAGAAGCTCCTGCCCGAGCTCTCCAGCGGCATGGTCCCGAAGATGGAGGGCTGCCTGCACGCCGTCCGCAACGGCGTCACCACCGCCCGCGTCATCGACGGGCGGGTCCAGCACTCGATCCTGCTGGAGATCTTCACGGACGAGGGAATCGGCACGATGGTCGTGCCGGACCAGCCGCAAGGGGGAGCGAAGTGAGCGGGAGCACCGGAAACCAGGAGTACGGCGCGCGCTGGCAGGCCGCCCTGACCGACAACTACGGCACCCCCTCGCTGGCCCTCGTACGGGGCGACGGCGCGCAGGTCTGGGACGCCGACGGCAAGCAGTACACCGACTTCGTCGGCGGCATCGCCGTCAACGCCCTCGGCCACGCCCACCCCGCGATCGTCGAGGCGGTCACCCGGCAGGTGGCCACCCTGGGCCACGTCTCCAACCTCTACGTCTCCGAGCCCGTCGTGGCGCTCGGCGAGCGGCTCCTCCAGCTCTTCGGCCGCCCCGGCAAGGTGTTCTTCTGCAACTCCGGCGCCGAGGCCGTCGAAGCCGCCTTCAAGATCGGCCGGCTGACCGGGCGCACCCACATGGTCGCCACCGACGGCGGCTTCCACGGCCGGACCATGGGCGCCCTCGCACTCACCGGCCAGCCCGCGAAGCAGGACCCCTTCCTGCCGCTGCCCGGAGACGTCACGCACGTCCCGTACGGGGACGCGCAGGCCCTGCGGGCGGCGGTCACCGAGGAGACCGCGATCGTGGTCATCGAGCCGGTCCAGGGCGAGAACGGCGTGGTGGTGCCGCCCGCCGGGTACCTTCGGGCCGCCCGCGAGATCACCCGCGCCACCGGCACCCTGCTCGTCCTCGACGAGGTCCAGACCGGCATCGGCCGCTGCGGCCAGTGGTTCGAACACCAGGCCCACGAGGGCGTCGAGCCCGACCTCGTGACCCTGGCGAAGGGGCTGGGCGGCGGACTGCCGATCGGCGCCGTGGCAGCCTTCGGCCCCGCGGCGGACCTGCTCCGGCCGGGCCAGCACGGCACCACCTTCGGCGGCAATCCGGTCTCCTGCGCCGCCGGCCTCGCCGTCATCGAGACGATCGCCGCCGAGGGGCTCCTCGACCAGGTCAAGGCGCGGGGAGAGCGGCTGCGCTCCGGAATCGAAGCCTCCGGGCATCCGCTGGTCTCCCACGTCCGCGGCGCCGGGCTGCTGCTGGGTATCGTGCTGACCGAGCCGCTCGCGCCCCAGGTGCAGCGGGCGGCTCAGGACGCCGGCTTCCTGGTCAACGCGCCCGCCCCCGACGTCGTACGGCTGATGCCCCCGTACGTACTGAGCGAGGCGGAGCTGGACGCGTTCCTCCAGGCCCTGCCCGGCATCCTCGACGCAGCCCACGGGGACGGAACCGGAGAATGAGACGACGATGAGCCAGGCGCAGGACAACGAGCACGGCGGCCAGGCCGTCCCCCAGACCCGCACCGCCCGCCACCGCCGGATCGTGGACATCCTCAACCGGCAGCCCGTCCGCTCCCAGAGCCAGCTGGCCAAGCTGCTCGCGGACGACGGGCTGAGCGTCACCCAGGCGACCCTCTCCCGCGACCTCGACGAGCTCGGGGCCGTGAAGATCCGCAACACCAACGGCGAGCTGATCTACGCGGTGCCCAGCGAGGGCGGCTTCCGCACGCCGCAGGCCCCCCTCGGCGAGTCCGCGAAGGAGGAGCGCATGCGGCGCCTCTCCGGGGAGCTGCTGATCTCGGCGGAGGCCTCGGCCAACCTCGTGGTCCTGCGCACCCCGCCCGGGGCCGCGCAGTTCCTCGCCTCGGCGATCGACCAGGCCGAACTCCAGGAGATCCTCGGCACGATCGCGGGCGACGACACGCTGATGCTGATCAGCCGGGACCCGCTGGGCGGTCAGGCCCTCGCCGACCACCTCCTGCGCCTGGCCCAGAAGGAGAGCTGACGGCGGCGGTGCGTGACGGCCCCGGGCCGCGCGGGCGCCCCGGCGGTGCGTGACCGCCCCCGGCCGCGCGGGCGCCGCGGCCGCGTGTGAGGGCCGGGAGCCGCGCGTGGCGCCCGGGGGCCCCGCGGGCGCCTCAGTAGCGGGTGACCGCCAAGGCCCCCGACGCGGTGCCGATCGCGATGTGCGGCCGCCGGCCGGGGTCCGCCCAGCGCAGCAGCGCCCGCATGGCCCGCTGCGGGACGGACACGCAGCCCGCCGTCGCGCCGCGGCCGTTGACGTGCAGGAAGATCCCCGCGCCGCGGCCGCGCACGGGCCGCTCGTAGTTGAAGCCGATGACCAGCGCGTGCGCGTACTGGTCCCGGTACGTCACCAGGTGCTCCGCCTCGCCCGGCGCGCAGTCCGCCGGCAGCGGCTCCACCCAGCGGTTGTAGCTGCCGGAGGCGTTGTCCTGGCACCACCACGAGCCGTCCGTCACCCTCCGGTAGCCGAAGCCCGTCCCGGCCGGCGCGGGCCGGATTCCGAAGGCGTACGGGAGCGCGTACAAACCCGTCGGGGTGGTGTTCGTGCCCTGGACGCGGCTCGCGCCCTCCGTGAGCCCGCCGGACCCGAAGCGGGCCTCCGCGCTCCCGGCCTCGTACCAGCGGCCCGCCCGCCGGTCCCACCAGGTCAGCCGACCGGTCGTGGACCCGGGGGCGGGCGCGACGGCCGTGATCAGCTGGCTGCCGCCGCCGGTGTCGGCGAGCCGGGCGGGCAGGGGCGAAGGGCCCTGCGGGAGCAGGGTCGTGACGATCAGTGAGCCGGTGACGAGAGCAGTACGCAGCACATGTCAGACCGTACGGGGCGGAAGGGGCAGCGGCAGCGCAGGCAGGCCGTCGAGGCTCGTCCCGATGTGGTCCTTCTTCTCGCAGTACGCGGCGAACTCCTCGTCCGTCTTGCGGCCGAAGTACTCCGCGTGCAGGGTGCGCTCCCCCTGGTACTCCATGACGGGGACGGCGTACCCGCACACATCGGCTATGCGGCCGGCGCGGACGACGACGACGGCCCGGGCGGACGGCCCGTCGGCGTCGCCGAACAGTGCGATCAGCTCACCCCAGCGCGGGTCGTCGCGGAAGACCGCCTCGCCCTCACCGTGGATGCGCACGATCTTCGGCGGACCGCTGAAGGCACACCACATCAGCGTGATCCGGCCGTTCTCGCGGACGTGGGCGATGGTCTCGGCGCCGCTGCCGCCGAAGTCCAGATAGGCCAGCGTCCGGTCGTCGATGACGACGAGCGTCCCGGCGCGCCCCTTGGGGGAGAGGTTGACGTGGCCGTCCTCCGCGAGCGGGGCGGTGGCGGTGAAGAACACCGGCTGCGCCTCGATGAAGGTGCGCAGCCGGCCGTCGATGCGTTCGTAGAGGTTTCCCACGGTGGTTCAGTGTCCGTTCGTCGTGGAGTCCCGCTGGGGGAGTCCGAGGTGCCGGCGCATCCGTCCGATGACGTAGTCGCCGAAGACTTCCGTGCACCGGTCCAGCAGGGCCCCGACCTCCGGGTCCCCGGACGGCAGGTCGGGCGGCCGGCTCGGTGACCACAGGCTCTGGAGGTGCTGTGCGGCGGTCCGGCGCAGCTGTGCGTCGCCGTCCGCGAGCAGGTCGACGGCGGCTGCCAGCCAGGGCGTTCCGCCCCGGGCGCGCAGCAGCCGGTAGGCGGCCCGGCGGGTGTGCGGCGGCCACCCGGGCCCGACGCGCTCCACCAGCCGGTCGACGGGCGGCCGGTCGGCGCAGCCGCGCAGGCTCAGCGAGACCGCGCGGGCGACGGCGGGCGAGGGGTCGTCAAGGAGCGGTTCCAGCAGGGCCGCGTCATGGGTGTCGAGCAGTCCCAGCCCGGCGACGGCGGCCGCCCGTACGGCGCCCGCGGGGTGGTCCAGCAGCGTGCGCAGCAGCGGGGCGTCACCGCGCCCGGCGCACTCGGCGAAGCCGGTCACCGCGGCCGCGGTGACGAGGCCGGGGTCCGTGACCTGTGCACGGGTCAGGGCGTAGGGGTCCCCGCTGCCCTGGCGCACCGCCCAGCGGGCGCAGGCCCGGACGAGCCCGGAGCGGTCGCTGAGGAAACGGCCTGCCTCGGCCCCCCGGCCGGCCCGCAGCAGCAGGACGACCCCCGCGGAGCGGACCATCGGGCTGTGCCCGCCGAGCAGGGCGTCGACGCTCTCGTCGTCGGGCCCGCCGGCGGCGGCCCGGGCCAGGGCCGCGTCCGCCCACGTCCGGCTCGTCCCCGGATCGTGCTCCGAGGCCGCCCGCCGGGCCAGCTCCCGTACGTCCGCACCCCCGGCCTCCACCGCGAGCCGGGCGGCGAGCCGCCGGACCGGCAGGTCGGGGCTCCCGTGCAGTGCGGCCAGGGCGGGGGAGCCGGCCCGGGAGCGCAGCTCGGTCTCGAAGAGCTCCAGCGCCCAGCCGCCCTGCTCCCGGCGGCCGAGCCGCAGCACGAGCGGGGTCAGCCGGAGCAGCACCGACGGGGGATCGGCCGCCAGGGCTCCGGCCAGGACGTGCCGTGCCCGCCGCCGCACCTCCGGGACCCAGTCGGCGCACCGGATCGCGACGAACTCCGGCCGCGGGTGCGGTGCGTACAGCGCCCGCTCGCGGATGCGGCCGTCGGGGTGGCAGAGCGCGAGGTCGGTCCGGTAAGCGGCGGTGGCCCCGCGCCAGCCGTGGGGGGAGGACCGGAGTGCCTGGTCGAGGGCGGTCCAGTCGTGTGGCTCCGCAGCGTCCGGCAGCAGTTCGACCGGGTCGGCGCCGCCGCGCAGAAGCGATTCCGCGGCCGCCCGGACGCGCTCGGCCTCCTGCCGTTTCACGCCGCTCATATCCCCTCCCCAGGGTGTCCCGGCCGATCCTAGGCGTCGGAGCGTACCGGCGCCCCGATATTTCCGCTGGTCAGGGGCGGCCAGGGCTGATTGACGAAACATACGGAGTAGTGCATAATTATGCCTACAGCGGCCGCGTCTCCGCGCGTCGCGACCCCGCCCGAGTCGTCGCGCAGTACGAAGGCGGCCTCCCCGCATCCTCTGCGGCGGGGAGGCCGTCGTACACCCACCCCCTTGAGGAGCAGTAGCTGTGAGCAGCAACAACGGTGACGTCCGGCTCTGGGGCGGCCGCTTCGCCGACGGCCCCGCCGAGGCCCTCGCGAAGCTCTCCGCGTCGGTCCACTTCGACTGGCGCCTCGCGCCGTACGACATCGCGGGCTCCCGGGCCCACGCACGCGTCCTGCACAAGGCGGGCCTGCTCACCGCGGACGAGCTCGACCGCATGATCGCGGGCCTGGACCGGCTCGAAGCCGACGTGGCCGACGGCTCCTTCACCGGCACCATCGCCGACGAGGACGTGCACACCGCCCTGGAGCGGGGCCTGCTGGAGCGCCTCGGCGCCGACCTCGGCGGCAAGCTGCGCGCGGGCCGGTCCCGCAACGACCAGGTGGCCACCCTCTTCCGCATGTACCTGCGGGACCACGCCCGGATCATCGGCGGCCTGATCGCGGACCTCCAGGACGCGCTGGTCGGCCTCGCGGAGGGCCACGCGGACGTGGCCATGCCGGGGCGGACGCACCTCCAGCACGCCCAGCCGGTGCTCTTCGCGCACCACGTGCTGGCCCACGTGCAGTCCCTGACCCGGGACGCGGAGCGGCTGCGGCAGTGGGACACCCGGACCGCCGTCTCCCCGTACGGCTCGGGCGCCCTCGCGGGCTCCTCGCTGGGCCTGGACCCGGAGGCGGTCGCCGCCGACCTGGGCTTCGAGCGCGGCTCGGTCGGCAACTCGATCGACGGCACGGCCTCGCGGGACTTCGTCGCCGAGTTCGCCTTCATCACCGCGATGATCGGGATCAACCTGTCCCGGATCGCCGAGGAGATCATCATCTGGAACACGAAGGAGTTCTCCTTCGTGACCCTGCACGACGCCTTCTCGACCGGGTCGTCGATCATGCCGCAGAAGAAGAACCCGGACATCGCGGAGCTGGCGCGCGGCAAGTCGGGCCGCCTCATCGGCAACCTGACCGGCCTGCTCGCCACGCTGAAGGCGCTGCCGCTGGCGTACAACCGCGACCTCCAGGAGGACAAGGAGCCGGTCTTCGACTCCTGCGACACCCTCGAGGTCCTGCTGCCCGCCTTCACCGGCATGATGGCCACCCTCACGGTGAACCGGGAGCGGATGGAGGAGTTGGCCCCGGCCGGCTTCTCGCTCGCCACCGACATCGCCGAGTGGCTCGTCAAGCAGGGCGTCCCCTTCCGGGTGGCGCACGAGGTGGCCGGCGAGTGCGTCAAGGTCTGCGAGGGCGAGGGCATCGAGCTGGACCAGCTCACGGACGACCAGTTCGCCAAGATCTCGGAGCACCTGACCCCGGAGGTCCGCACCGTGCTGAACGTCAAGGGGGCCCTGGCCTCCCGCGACGGCCGCGGCGGCACCGCCCCGTCGGCGGTCGCGGTCCAGCTGACCGAGCTCAAGGCCGACCTGGTCATCCAGCACGCCTGGGCGGCCCACAAGAACTAGCCGTACGCGCTCCCGTGGGGGGGGGGGGGGCCCCGGGGGGCCCCCCCCCCCCCCCCCGGGCCCCCCCCCCGGGCCCCCGGGCCCCGCCCCACCCCGCCCCCCCCCCCCCCCCCGGCAGGTAAAAA